>JAPLNQ010000257.1:0-8472 GCA_026401075.1 Planctomycetia bacterium | reverse complement strand
GAGGCGGTCGGCGCGTTTCTCGAGATGGACGACCTCATCGACATCGTGATTCCCCGCGGAGGTGAGACGCTGATCCGCCGCGTCTGTTCCGAGGCACGGATGCCGGTGCTCAAGCACTTCACCGGCAACTGCCACGTCTACGTCGATCGGTCGGCAGACCTAGCCATGGCGAAGTCGATCACGGTCAATGCGAAGTGCCAGCGGATGGGCGTCTGCAACGCGGCCGAATCGCTGCTCGTGCACCGCGACGTGGCCGAACGGTTTCTTCCCGACATCGCGGCCGCCCTCGATGCGCACAAGGTCGAGATCGTGGGCGACGCCGCCACCCGCCGGCTCGTGCCTGTGGCGGGCGTGGCCAGCGAGGCCGATTTCGCGACGGAATATCTCGGCCCCAAGATTTCGGTGGCCGTGGTCGATTCGGTCGACGCGGCGATCGACCACATCAACCGCTACGGCTCCCGGCACACCGATGCGATCGTGTCGGCCGACCAGGCTGCGATCGATCGGTTTGCTGCCCGCGTCGACACGGCGGTGGTGATGATCAACGCCAGCACCCGGTTCAACGACGGCGGCGAGATGGGGCTGGGCGCCGAGATCGGCATCTCCACCGACAAGCTCCACGCCCGGGGGCCGTGCGGCACGCGAGAACTCACAACGTATAAGTATGTCGTGGTCGGGAGCGGGCAGGTGCGGACGTGAGGTTCTGGGATCATCGACCATCGCGCCGGCTCGGGGACGGTATGAGTTCGCTCGCGGTGGCCGCGGCGGCCAAATGCTCGCGATCCTCACACCGATCCCCTCGCCTCCTTTGGTCCCTCTTTTTGTGGAGCATCATCGTGGCTATGTCTGCATCCGCCTTCGCGAACGAGCCTGCCGATCCGCATCTTTGGCTGGAGGACGTCACGGGCGAGAAGCAGCTCGAATGGGTTCGCAGTCGCAACGCCGCATGCGTGGCGGCGCTGGCCGGCGCGGACCGCTTCAAGACCCTCGAGACACGGATCCGCGGCATCCTCGATTCGAAGGAGCGGATTCCGATGGTCACGAAGATCGGCGACCGCTTCTACAACGTCTGGCGGGATGCCGCACACCCCAAGGGGCTGTGGCGGCGGACGACGCTCGACGAATACCGGAAGCCTGAGCCTGCCTGGGAGACCGTGCTCGACCTCGATGCGCTCTCGGTGCAGGAGGGGGAAAACTGGGTTTGGCATGGCGCCTCCGTGCTCGAGCCGCAGGATCGGCTCTGCCTCGTGTCGCTCTCCCGCGGTGGCGCCGACGCCGACGTGGTGCGGGAGTTCGACCTGGAAAAGAAGGCCTTCGTGGCGGACGGTTTTACACTGCCGGAGGCCAAGAGCCGCGTCGCCTGGCGGAGTGCCGACAGTCTGTTCGTGGCCACCGACTTCGGTCCCGGATCGCTCACTGCCTCAGGATACCCGCGGACGATCCGCGAGTGGACCCGTGGCACGCCGCTTCCCACCGCTCCGCTCGTCTACGAAGGCCAGCCCGACGACATGAGCGTGACCGCCTGGCGGGACCTCACGCCCGACTTCGAACGCGACTTCGTCGTGCGCCAGAAGACCTTCTACACGAGCGAGATGTTCCTTCGCCGTGACGGGCGACTCGTGAAGATCGAGAAGCCGGATGACGCGTCGGCCGCGGTGCATCGAGAGTGGCTGCTGCTCGAACTGCGAAGTCCGTGGACTGTGGCCGGCACGACCTATCCGGCCGGCGGCCTGCTGGCGGCAAACCTGGAGGATTTTCTGTCCGGCGATCGCACGATCCACGTGCTCTTCGAGCCCACGCCGCGGACGTCGCTGATCTCCTTCGCGACCACGCGAAACCATCTGATCGTCACCACGCTTGATAACGTCCGGAACCGGCTGTTCACGCTGACGTTTCGAGATGGCGCGTGGCAACGCCAGCCTCTGCAGGGCCTCCCTGAATACGGCACGGCTTCGTGCATCCCGGTCGACGACCTGGAGACTGATGCATTTTTCCTGATCACAGCCAGTTCGCTCCAGCCATCGACGCTGTCGCTGGGAAACGTCGGCGGCGCGGCCCAGACTTCGGCACCAGAGCGGCTCAAGCAGACGCCGGCGTTTTTCGACGCCGCCGGGCTGCGGGTGAGCCAGCACGAGGCGGTGTCGAAGGATGGCACACGGGTGCCCTATTTCCAGATTGGCCCCGACAATCTTCCTGCCGATGGCAGCACGCCGACGCTGCTCTATGGCTACGGCGGCTTCGAGATTCCGCTGCTACCGGGCTACGAGCCGATCGCGGGCGCCGCGTGGCTCGAGCGAAAGCATGTCTACGTGATCGCCAACATCCGCGGCGGTGGCGAATTCGGGCCCGAGTGGCATCAGGCGGCACTGAAGGCCAAGCGTCCCCGGGCCTATGAAGACTTTATCGCTGTGGCCGAGGACTTGATTACTCGGAAGGTGACGTCACCCAAGCACCTCGGCATCAAGGGGGGCAGTAACGGCGGCCTGCTGATGGGCAACATGCTCTCGATGCGGCCCGATCTCTTCGGCGGCATCGTCTGCCAGGTGCCGCTGCTCGACATGCGGCGGTATCACAGGCTGCTGGCCGGCGCGAGTTGGATGGGTGAATACGGCAACCCCGACAATCCGGAGGAGTGGGAATTCATCCGTGGGTTTTCGCCGTATCACAATCTGGACCGCGAGCGGACGTATCCGCCGATCCTGATCACCACGTCCACGCGGGACGACCGCGTGCACCCGGGGCACGCCCGCAAGATGACTGCGCGGCTCGAGGAACTGGCTAAGCGGGTGCTCTACTACGAGAACATCGAGGGCGGCCACGGCGGCGCGGCCGACAACCGGCAACGGGCCTTCATGGACGCACTCGGCTACACGTTCCTCGACCGCGAACTGCAGTGATCGCGCGGCTGCAAGACCAGCTCCCGGCGCGTGAGGGGAAAACGAGCCCGCGGGCCGCAGAAGCCTACTGGACCGACTCCACCAGCAGCGTGTGCTTCACGGGCGTGAGTTGCCCGCTTGTCGATGCAGAGCCGCTCACAGTCAGCGCGCCAGCAGCGGCGTTTGCACCTGTGGCAACGCTTGCGTCTGGGCTTGCACCTGCGGCTGCGGCTGTGCGTGTGCCTGGAACGCCGCAACAATTGCCTGCGAGATTTCCTGGGCGAGCCGCTGCTGCTGCGTGACATCGGCGATGCCGCTCTGGGTCGCCACCGCCCTGCCGACGACCACGGCCGGATTGAAGCTGGTGACGGCCCCGATTGCCAGGGTGCCCGGGATCATCCGCCCCTTGTCCGAACTGTCGAGAACGAAGAATGGCTGGCCGGCCGCCGTGGCGGGGTCGGACAGCATCACGTCGATACCGATCGTCTTGTTGCCGACACCGAAGCCGACAAGGTTTTTCGCCACGACACTGCCCTCGCTGAGGCTCACGATCTGCCCATTGAGCACCCAGCCATCGGCGGGAGGCAGGCCCGGACCGGCCCACGGCACCGCCGGCAGTCCGGCCCGGTCAAGTTCCTCGGTCAGCATTTTCGCCGCCGTGAACCCCATGGGTTGGCTACGGTCGTATCCGCTGACCATGTCGATCACCCTCGGCCTCGAGGCGAGCATCTGCTGCACCGGGCCTTGCGGGATGATGCGGTTCTGGTTTTGTTGCTGGAGCTGTTCCGCCAGGCCGGGCTCGATCGTGAACGGCATCACATAGATCCGGGCGGGCCGGCGAAGCGGCCACGGCGTGGCAACCGCCTGCGCGGCCGATGCGGTGGGGCCGAACGACGGGAACTGCCCGCGGGCGATCGTCGCCTGACAGCACGCAAGGCATACCGCGCACGTCGTGATCCAAATTCTTTGAACGTTCGTAACGGACTGGTTGATCATCTCGGTGCACTCCAGGGGAGACTGTGTGTCAGGCCGCGGCGATCGCCTGTCGCTCGTGGAACGGTGTGGCACGCAGCAGGATGCAGCCCTGAAGGACCTCGGGCTTGCCGGGACTGCCGACCGCGGCGGTGGGGCAGGCGATGAGCCCACGGAGCCTTCCCCAGGTGTTTTTGAGGGCATGGGGAATCGAGCAGGCGCTGATATTGCCCGTCCGCTTGGTGAGCCCATTGACGAGTTCGCCGCCGATGCCGTACCCGTCGAGTTGCATGCCGGTGAACCGGACGATGCCCGAACCAGCCTGATGCGGCACGACGAAGCTCACGTCGCCGCCGGAAAGGCCCGCATCGGCGAGCGCCTTGGCGGTGGCAGCCGACATGGCCCGCGGGGCGATTTCGGCGATCGCCATGCCGTCGAGCGTGTAGACCAGCCGCTCGTCAGCGTGGGCTGTGCCACCACCCGGTGACGGCACGGGCACCTGCGGTCGCACGTGGAAATCGAACGTGGGCCGCTCGGCCGGCTGCTTCTCGGCGTTAGCGTGAACGATCTCGAAATGCACCGGATACTTCCGGCTTGTCGCGGGTGCGAGCAGCGTGGCCGATGCCATGTCGCCAAAGAGGCCGGCGGTCTGGGGGCTGCTGTAGTCGGTGATGCGACTGATGCGGGTGGCGGCGACGACGAGCAGGAATTCGTCGCGTTGCAGGCCGAGCCGCGGGGCCCAGCGCCGGCAGATGAGCGAGAACGCGCGGCTGTAGCCGCAGCAGAACCAGTTCAGGCCGATCGTGCGGCAGCGGCGCGTGCCGAGCCCGCGGGCCAGTTGCCGGGCGGCACCACTCGGCCGTTCCCTCGCCTGTTGGGCCGGTGCCAGATGCCGTCGGGCGATCGATGGCGGAATGAAGGAGGGCGACACGAAGACGATGCCGCGGCAGTCGGCGAGGTTGCAACCGGTCTCCCGCTGGAGCTGGCGAACGGCGTGCAGGCCCATCGTCACCTCGTCGTCGAGAGAGATTGCGCGGGCCTCGATGCCGGTGTGGTGGGCAAACTTGCGAGGCATCGAGTCGCCGAACCAGGCGTTCTCCAGCTCCCAGGAAGGCTGGTGCAACGCGATGGCGGCGATGCCGAGGGGCGTTTCGTGGCGTGCGTCCATGGGGGCTCGTGTCGGGTCGGGAGACAGGCGACGCTGTCGACGGCGGGGGGGCCGACAGGGAGCGGGATTGTGGCGTTCCGCGGCTGCCGGGGCCAGCGAGAAATCAGCCGCGAAAACCGCGTGTAGGGCAGAAATGCGATGCGGCATCTCACGGGTACGGAACCCGGTGCGGCACCAAGAGAAGAACGATATGCTTCCAGGTTGAAAACGGGAGAGAGAATGCCTCCTCGCCTCTGCGAGCGGCCCATCGAGGAGACACTTGTGAACGAATTCGTCGAACCACTCGGGATGCGGGTGCTGATCCGCAAGGACGAGAGCCGCCACACGACGCGGGGAGGCATCGTGCTTCCCGACCAGGCGGAGATCCCCACGATCACCGGTCGGGTCGTCGAGGTGAGCCTACAGGTCGAGCGCGACGCCGACTTCCCGATCGAGAAGTACGACAAGGTGCTGTTCCATCCCAAGAACTCAATCCCCGTCGACTTCGAGCAGAACAACCTGCTCTACGTCGTGCCGATCGAGGACGTAGTCGCGGTGTTCCGTCGGCATGATGGAGCCAAGCCCCAGCGACGCGGGAAGGCCGGCCAGGAGGGCGACGGCTCGGCGGACGATGCCCAAGAGTAGTGCGTCGTGAGTCGTCGACCAGGGCTTCACCTCTGTCGATGTGACCATACTGCCGCCGTGGGGAGGGGCCGTCCAGTTTGACTTTCAGCCCCGCACACTGCACGATGCCATCATCTCAGTGCTGCCTTTTCCGGAAGTGATTCCGCTGTCCGGGCCCCGCTGGCTACCCGTGGAGTCGATGCCATGATCGAGAGCAGAAAAAGTGACGCTGGCGAACGAGGGCAACCCTTGGTCAACCTGGCCGGCAAGTGGGCCGTCGTGGCGGCCGACTTCAACCATGCGAGAATCTACGCGGTCGATCCTTCCGCCGGGACAACGCCGGAGAAGATCGTGGCTCCCGATCCCAGCCACGTGAACCACAATATCTTTCACCACCACGGCAACCCGTCTGGCGGCTTCGACATCGACAGGCCCGAGACGAACGAATACCTCAAAGCGCTCTCCCACGCCCTGGCGCCGGCCCATCGGATCCTGTTGCTCGGCCATGGCGGCGGCAAGGCCAACTTCAGCCACCTGCTCGAGTCCTATCTGGAGAAGCATCACCGTGATGTGGCCTCCAGGATCGTGGCGAACGTCCGGGCCGACATCGATGATCTCACGGACGCGGAGATGGTGCGGATCGGCGAGACCTACTTTGGCATGGACGAACCCAAGCGTGGGTATCCCCGGTCGCGGTAGGCGGCGATACGACCAAAAAGGTGCCAGCCACCAAATCTGGGTAGCCCTGGGTATCTCTGCGGCCTGACGTGACTGCGTTTGGTGGCAGCCATTTTTTATTTACGATGCAGGAATGAGGCAATCTCATCCAGCGTCTGATACGTCTGCTGCCGATCTAAAAAGGCTTCAGGATGAGCTTCTTCGGGCGCGGACCACCGTCCGTGGAGAGGAGACCACCGCCCATGTTCACGATTGACGCCCACCTCGATCTGGCGATGAACGCGATGGAGTGGAACCGCGACCTGCGAATCTCCGCCGCGGAGATCAACAAGCGTGAGCGGGCCCGCGGCCTCAGCGACAAGCCCGACCGGGGCAACGCCGTCGTCTCGTTTCCGGATCTCAGGCGTGGCCAGATCGGCCTGGTCGTCGCCACGCAGATCGCCCGCTTCGTAGCCCCCGACAACCCGCTCCCCGGCTGGAACTCTCCCGAGCAGGCCTGGTCGCAGACTCAGGCCCAGCTCCACTGGTATCGCACCATGGAGGAGGCGGGAGAGATGGTCCAGATCGTCGATCGCGCCGGACTCGACGCCCACGTCTCGCGATGGCTCGCGGGGACGGAAAGCGGTGGCGACGTCTCGCGGCTGCCGATCGGCTACATCCTCTCGCTCGAGGGCGCCGATTCGATGATCACGGTCGGCCATCTGCAGCGAGCGCACCGCTACGGGCTGCGGGCCGTGGGACCGGCCCACTACGGCCCGGGCCGCTACGCCCACGGCACCGATGCCTCGGCGACGCTCAACACCGCCGGGCGGGAACTGATCGCCGAAATGGATCGGCTGGGGATGATCCTCGACGCCACGCACCTCTGCGACGCAGCCTTCGGGGAGGCGCTCGACCTCTTCCCCGGGCCGGTCTGGGCCAGCCACAACAACTGCCGCGCCCTCGTCGACCACAACCGGCAGTTCTCCGACGAGATGATCAAGGCACTGATCGGCCGCGGCGCCGTGATCGGCGGTGCCCTCGACGCTTGGATGATGGTGCCGGGCTGGGTCCGCGGCACGTCGACACCGCGAGAGATGAACTGCGATCTCGCAGTGATGATCGACCACCTCGACCACGTCTGCCAGCTTGCGGGCAATGCCGACCACATCGGCATCGGCTCGGATCTCGACGGCGCCTTCGGCCGTGAACAGGCCCCGCACGATCTGGAGACGATCGCCGATCTTTCCAGCCTGCCCGGCCTGCTCGCCGAGAGGGGCTACCCGTCGGCCGACATCGACAAGGTGATGCACGGCAACTGGCTGAGGTTTTTGCGCAACGCCTGGGCGTGACGGACTGTTTCGGGCCAGCGGATGACGTGATTCATGCCGGCAGTTCAAAACCACCGAGACTGAACTCCTCGCCAAGGGAATCGCGGCGTTCCAACAGGCGGCCCGTGACGGTAAGATCGTCGCGATGACGCTGGGCCTGGGCGAATCGGTGGCCGATGCAACCAAGATCGACGACACGCGGACTCGTGTCGATGGACTGCTAGCGATGGAGGAAAGGGTGAACTATCTGATCGGCTTGTTTCTCGTCTGTGCCGAGCAATACAGCTACCTTTATGTTCACGATGGGTACTCCGCCGAACTTCACCGCGGCGAGTGCCAAAGCAAGGTCTGGCTCAAACGGTTTCCGCAGTATGACAGGCCGCTTGGTCCACCTCTCGGACCGGCGACGCGCAATGGTCTCGTCTACTCACGGCGATTCAAGCACCTCAATGTGTTGGTGGATCTCGAGAAGAAGCAGGCGAGACTTGATTGGTTGACCCCTCGCGATGCAGGTGGAGGTGATCAATGATCCTCTCACGAACTGACTGACGTTCTCCCCAGATTCTCTCTCTGGCAGCGGCACTGTTGAAGGGGTGCAGCAACCGGCGGGCTGGCTTCAGCACGCAGCAACCGCACGTAACTCCCGGACAAGTTAAAAACTTGCCGCCACGGGGGGAGGGGTTGAGGCTGCCTCGGCATGAAGGACGAGACCGAAGGAGTTCGACCCGTGGCCACGAGTTTTTAACTTGTGGAATCCGCGCCGGGACACGGACAAGTTGAAAACTTGCCGCCACGGGGGAAGTCACACCTCACCCCAAACACGCTATACACTGACGGCTCCACCGTGGAGAGCCGTGCCGTGTCT
>JAPLNQ010000276.1:20241-40983 GCA_026401075.1 Planctomycetia bacterium | reverse complement strand
GTAAGGGACCTGGACCGTGTAGGTCGAGGTCTTCTCTTCCGAAACCGGAACGTTCACCGTGTAGGTCTGCTCGACCGACTCGGTGTAAGGGACCTGGACCGTGTAGGTCGAGGTCTTCTCTTCCTGCTTCGGAACCATGACGGTGTAGGTGGAGGTCTTCTCCTCCGACACCGGCACGTTCACCGTGTAGGTCTGCTCGACCGACTCGGTGTAGGGGACCTGGACCGTGTACTCAGACGTCTTCGTCTCAGTCACGTTCTTGTTGACCGTGTAGTTCACGGTCTTGGTCCGAGTCTCGGGAACCTGCACGGTGACCGTGCGGGTCCGCTCCTCGGTCCGCGGAACGCGCTTGTTGACCGTGTAGGTCTTCTCGCGGGTTTCCGTGGTGTACTCGGTCGACGTGACCGACTTCATCTCGGTCACGTACTGACGCTGATACACCGTCTTGGTGCTGGGGCCGCAAGCGGCCGCACCACCAGACTCACCACCGGCGACAGCGGCGTTGCCGCAGCCACCTTCACAACCGCCACCACAGTTGCCGCAGTCGGCCGCGAACGTGCTCGTGCACATCGCGACGACGGCGAACGCCGGGAGGAGGATCGACAGAACTTTACGAATCACGCAAACCTCCAGAAAGAACGAGGGAAAGGAACAGGGAGAAGACTCGAGCAGGTTGTTCTCGAACGCGCCCGGGTTCCGGTCGGTCGAAGAGACCTAATCTCTTTTCACGACCGAAACAGCTCGGCCGCCTGATAAGTTGGATAGATTACGTTGACTTATCTGCCATGCAAGTGCCCGGATTACGGAATTTTCGTTTTTCGGAGAAACCGTCGCGGCTAGCGTTTTTCTCGGGAGAAAACCCCGCCCCTCGGTCGCCTCCACGGCGACCCCCGCCCGCCGAACTCGGGCTTCCAGGCGACACCTCGCGTAGAAGTGCTTTCAAACCCGGCAGAAATAGCCCAAACGCCCCTCTGAGGAAGGCCGTAGCGGGCCGGGACACCGGGGTGTTTTCACTGCAAAAGATCGTGCAGTTGGGGGCGGATGATCGCCGCCCGGCGGGCGTTCCCGATCGTGCTGGGATGGAGTTTGTCGTCGAGGAAGCATTCCACGGCCGGAAGATCATCAGGCCCAAGAACCGCGGCATTGGCATCGATGTAGCTCATTCCCGCCGCATCGCCCTCGGCGGCCACACGGGCGACTATGAAATCGCGCACCGCCTCGTTGGCCTCCCGTTGCCGATCCCTCTGCTCCCACCGCTTCTCACTCGGCAACATCGCAAGAAATGCGATTTTCACGTCGGGCAGTTCGGCCCGCAGATTTTTGACCAGCAACGCAAACGCATCGCGGACCGCCTCGGCGGTCGCTCCGGCCGCGATGTCGTTGCCTCCCGCAGACACCACCACCGCCCGCGGTTTCGCAGTGGGCACGAGCCGCAACGCGACCTCGGCCAGCTCGGCCAGATTGGCCCCGCCCACGCCACGGTTGATGGCGTTCAGTTCCGGAAAGTCACCGTCGAGCGTGTTCCACATCCGGATATTCGACGATCCGAGGAACACCACGCCGCCCGGCGCCGGTGGCTGCTCGCGGTCCGCCTTCTCGAAGGCTGCGATCTCGTTCTCCCAGCGCACCGGCGGCGGCACCGCCGCCTGCGGAGCGGGCTCGGCTACCGGCACGACTGGTGCAGGCACAACCGGTGCCGGCATTGATGTGGACGGTGCCGAGGGATTCGGAGTTGACGCCGCCTGCTTCTTCTCGAGCGGCCGGGCAAAGATTCGATTCCAGTCGGTCGCCATTCGCACCACGCTCCACCCATACTTCTCCGCCGCTTCCAGCGAGTCGTTCGACGCCTCGCCATAGGCCATCTCCCGCTCGCCGTCGTCGTGCAGCACGAGCACTTGCAGGTTGGGACGCCGGCTCGACTGCGACCACCGCAGCATCTCGATGTCACCGGTCGAACCGACGTTGCCCGCCGCAAAGATCGGCCGACGGCCGATGTGTTCACCGATGCTGACCGGCTTCCGCTCCTCGTCATTGAGCACCTGCAGGTGCGGCATCACGACAAGTTCCACGAGCCGGCGTCTGCGGCCGCGTCGCTCTCGCCAGCCCCATCAACCTCGCGGAGCTCCGAAACAGCCCGTGAAGCGATGACGTGCTCCGGGCCGATCCCATACCAAGCCTCGGCTGCGGGCCGCATGAAGTGGACGCCGCTACCGGAACAGATCCACACCGAAAAATCGTGACTCCGCAGGAGCGCGATCAGCTCTTTCATCGGCTGGAACGTGACATCGGCATAGGGCACGTCAAACACCGGATGCCGGGCCGTCGTCACTCCCGCAAGCGTGGTGAACATCAAATCGAGGAAATACTTCTTGCCGAGACGGCGAACGAAATCGATGTCGCCTGTCATCAGCGTGGCATACGGCTCCTCGTGGGCGATCTCCGGCTGCTGCTCCGCCAACGCCCTGACCCGATCGATGAGGAACATGCCGTGGACGATCGGCTTCTCGCAGACGAGCGTGCCGTCGTGGTCGAAGACGGCAATCCGTTCCGGCACCGGTACGAACGTGTCGCTGCCCTGCCGCGAGACCTTCTGCACGAAGTCGAGAATCGACTGCTTGGTCGGCCCGTCGTTCCAACTCGGCAGCGGATCGAGCTTTACCGACGGTTGCTCGGACGTGGGCGTGCTCGTGGCCGCAGACTGCGAACCGCATGACGCACAGACAGGCGAGCCAGCCGTCGCAGCCGCGATTGCAGCCACCTTCGGCTTGGAGGGCGCTGCGGGCGAGAGGCCAAACCAGATCACCGCTGCCGTGAGCGCGGCCAGAGCCGCCAACGGCAGTGCGAAGCCGGCGCCGAATTGCGGTGGCTCACGATGGATGTCGCGATCATGGGATGGCTCATGCTGGTCATGGATGGTCATGGACTGCTCCTTCAGTGTGTCTGTCAACGAGGGCCAACATCCTCCGCTCTGCGAAGGCCGGCCGCAAGCAGCCGCCGCCGGGCCACATTTTCACAGCAAGTTCCAGGGCACGTTCCGACACAAACTTCACCAGGCGGTCGGGCCGGGATATACTTCCGCCCTCTTCTCGTCCGCTTTTCCCTTTTCTTTCGTCACGACGAATCGCAACCCGTAGGAGCCTTCTATGCGCATCGCCCTTCCGGCCGCCACGGTGCATGCCGTCGGCCTCATTGCCTGCCTTCTCACCGCCATCGCGGCCCCAGCCCAGGCCGACGTGTCGCTCAACAACATGTTCGGCGACCACATGGTGCTGCAGCAGGGCATCAAGAACAAAGTCTGGGGCAAGGCCGATCCGGGCGAGGCGGTCGCGGTGACGCTCGGTAGCCAGACCCACTCAACAACCGCAGCCGCCGACGGCATGTGGCACGTTTTCCTCGATCCGGTGCAGGAGTACGGCGGCCCGCACACGCTCACCGTCAAGGGCAAGAACACGATCACGTTCAACGACGTGCTCATCGGCGAGGTCTGGGTCTGTGCAGGCCAGTCGAACATGCAGTGGGGCATCAACAGCACCAACGACGCCGACCTCGAGAAGGCCGCCGCGAAGTTTCCCAACATCCGGCTGATCACCGTGCCGAACAGGGGCACGCAGGAGCCGCAGTGGAACTTCAACGGCACGTGGTCGGCGTGCACGCCCGAGACGGTGGGTAATTTTTCCGCCGTCGGCTATCTCTTCGGCCGGCAGCTCCACCAGACGCTTGGCGTGCCGGTGGGCCTGATCAACAACGCCTGGGGCGGCAGCGCCGCCGAAGCCTGGGTGCAGCGTGACAAGCTCGCCGCCAACGAGAAGCTGAAGCCGCTCGTGGAACGCTGGGTCAAGATGGAGGCCGACCTCCCCGCGGCCAAGGCCGACTACGACAAGAAGATGGCCGAGTGGAAGGTCGAAGCCGACACGGCGAAGGCCGAGGGCAAGCCCCAACCGAAGCAGCCCGGCAATCCTGAATCCCAAATGGCGGGTAACTCCCGTCCCGGCAACATCCACTGCGGCGTGCTCAAGCCGAGCATCGGGTACGGAATCAAGGGCGCGATCTGGTATCAGGGCGAATCGAACGCTGGCAGAGCCTATCAATACCGCGAGCTCTTTCCGCTCATGATCAAGAGCTGGCGGGACGAATGGGGCGTTGGCGACTTCCCGTTCTACTGGGTCCAGTTGGCCGACTTCATGGGCGAAAAGCCCGAGCCGGCCGACAGCGCGTGGGCAGAACTGCGGGAGGCCCAGACGATGACGATGAAGGCCCTGCCCAACACGGGCGAGGCAGTGATCATCGACATCGGCGAGGGGAAAGACATCCACCCGAAGAACAAGCAAGACGTCGCCAAGCGGCTGGCCCGCTGGGCGCTCGCCGAGACCTACAAGCAGTCTGGCATCGCGGCCCGCAGCCCGCTCTACAAGTCGCTGGAGAAGCAGGGCTCGAAGATCGTGCTGGCGTTCGACAACGTCGGCGACAAGGCCGCCGGCTGGCGGCCGTTCGACGTGGCAGAGCCGCGGGGCTTCGCCATAGCCGGGGCCGACAAAAAGTTCGTGGCGGCCAAGGCCACGATCCTGCCCGATGGCCGGATTGAGGTCGAAAGCGCGGCGGTGGCAGAGCCGGTCGCCGTCCGGTATGCGTGGGCCGACAACCCGGTCTGCAACATGTATTCGTCATCGGGCCTGCCGCTGACGCCCTTCCGGACGGACGATTTCCCTGGCGTCACCGCCGTCGCCTTCTGAGCCGTTCAGGCTTCACAATTTGCATCCTTTCGCATCCTTTCGCATGGGCCCCGGCAGGTCTCAGCACCTGCCGGGGCCTTCGTATTCATCGGTGCGGCTCGCCTGTGCGCGTGGGGGAGGAGCGGGTAGGATTGCTCCCGCGGCGGCAATCATGATGTCACGCCAGCCGCATGGGCCCAAATCAGCCCCCGTCCACGGTCGTGCATGTTCATGCATGATCACTTTCATGGAGGATCAATCGTGAAGCCTTGCCTTGCTCCGCTGGTGGCGTCTGTTGCAGCCCTCGTGCTTTTGGGTGCCGGCTGTTCTTCCCGGTCGGTTGAAACCGGCATGTCCAGCCGCCCCACGACGATGGCGGTGGCGACACCGACGACGGGTGCCGCCAAGCAGCCCGCCACAGCGGCATCGCACGGTCACCGGCCGGTGCGACCGATCCCCGAAGTCATCGCCAAGGCGAAGCCGTTCCGCATGTCGCCGACGAGCACGGCCAAGGCACTTCCCCGGCCGGCCCGTAGCGTCATCTCCTCCGGGGTCGCGACCGCCAGCGCGGTCATGCCACAGCCGACGCCTTCACATCCCACCGCTGGCCCGGATATCGCCGGCATCAACCGCATGATGCGAAGCTATCTGCAGGCCTTCAATCGCCATGATTCGGCGGCCCTCGCAGCGCACTGGAGCACGACCGGCGAGAACGTCGACATCGACTCCGGAGAAACCACCGCCGGCCGCGAGGCGGTCCGGGAGGTGTTTACCGCCCTGTTCGAACAGGATGCCGACGCCACGATCGATATCGACGTCGCCTCGATCCGTTCCCTCCGCGATGACGTCGCCGTAGTCGATGGCG
This sequence comes from Planctomycetia bacterium, assembly GCA_026401075.1. Classification (GTDB taxonomy): domain Bacteria; phylum Planctomycetota; class Planctomycetia; order Pirellulales; family UBA1268; genus CAMCQY01. The sequence goes on along the minus strand of JAPLNQ010000276.1, from coordinate 35,409 downwards.
TGTCGCAGATCTCGTTCACCGATGCGCCACCGTCGAGCAGCCGCTTCTCCGCGGTGCTCGTGCGGGAGAATGGCAACTGGGTGCTCGACACGGTGCGGGAATCGAAAGCAGCGCCCCAGCACGCCGAGTCGGCATCGCTCAAGCAGCCACCGGCACGGCCCCTCGACGACCTCGCCTGGCTCATCGGCTCGTGGGAGGACGTCAGCGAGGGCGTGACGGCGAGCACCTACTGCTTCTGGTCCACGAACAAGTCATTTCTGATCCGCACGCATGCCATCAGTTCCGACGCCGTGCAGGAGCAGCGTCCGCTCCCGGGCGACAGCCGCATCCCGGGCCTGCTGCCGGCGGGTGCCGCGGGTCATCGCGAGATCACCGAGATCATCGGCTGGGATCAGGACCGTGGTCAGATCCGCTCGTGGCTCTTCACCTCGGACGGACGGTTCGCGGAGGGATCGTGGTCGCGGGAGGACAATGTCTGGACGCTGCGATTGGCAGATGCCGGCGGCGATTGCCTCTGCACGCTTACCCGCGTTGGGCCCGACGAAATGACCTGCCGGTGCGATACCGACCGGTTCGCCGACATCGCGCCGCCAGCCTGCGATTCCGTGCGGACGGCCGCTGCAGGCTTGGATGCCACCCCGCGTCCATAGAAGCCCTGAGCGTCAGCGACGGGATCAACGCAAACCCGGGATCGTCCACGTGCGGCCCACCCCCCGGCTCACGCCGGGGGCTTGCATGCGCTGAACCAGCCCGAGCTGAAGAAGCTCCGCACAGGTCTCAGCGCTTGGTCGGTGCTTTCGGAGTGGCCGCCATCTGCCGCTTGTTGAAGTAGACCTTCGGGTCGTCGATCACCCAGGGCGTGCTCCAGGTCTTGCCGTCGTCCTTGGTGCAGACGTTGTAGAAGAAGGTCTTCAGCGTTTCGGTGCGGTAGCCGTAGGGAAACTGCGACGTGATGTGGTCGTCCATCGTGAGTTCGTCGACGCCCGGGCTGGCGAAGTAGTGCACCATGCCGTCGGGTGAGAACGACAGGCCGAGCGTCCACCAACCGGTCTGTTCGATCTTCGGGCCCCGGATCTCACCGCCGTTGCGGCCACCGCGGATCCTCAGGTAGGCAGAGTCTTCCGTCTTCCGCTTGGGATTCGCCGGCTCGAAGCAGACGAACATGCCGGGCCAGTATTCCTCCAGGCCGAAGCGTCCCTTGTCGGGATGATCCTCGCCCGTGATGGTCGCATGGGTGTAGCAGCCAGACCGGAAACCGAACGTGGGGCCGTTGCGCTTTTCCCACTGTTCGAACGGGGGCATGTAGACACGGGTCACCACGCTCGGGCTGTCAGCGACCGAGATACCGCCGCGCCCGGTCACCTTCTGCATGTTGTAGATCAGGTCATCCTGCTGCATCTGGTAAGTGGTCCGCCCGGGGATGCCCGCGTGGAGCGAGGCGATCAGGAGTCCATGCGTGCTGCCCTCCAGGCCGGGAGCCGGAAGTTCGATTCGCTTGACGACGTCGGGAGTGCCCCGCTTCGGTCCCTCGAACCAACGTCCGTTGATGCTCCGGCCCATCGGGCCCCGCATCCGCTTGTCCTGCTCCTCGGAACTCTTGGGGTGGTTGTAGTTCCACTTCCAGTTCTCGTCCTCGAAGTCATCCCCGATGCCCTTCACAAGGGAGCCCGTGCCCGGCAGGAGCACCGGCTTCTTCGCCGCCGCGGCAGGGGCCGCCGGCGTTGTCGCTGACTTCTTCACGGTGGTCGTCACCGTGGTCTTCGCTGCCGCCGGGGCCGGAGCGGCTGCTGGTGCCGGGGCCACAGGCGGCTCCGGTGCGAGGGCGGGAACCGCTGCGGTCGACGTGGCGGTCGATGCCTCCTCCTGCGCAGGAGTCTCTGTGTCAGCTGTGTCTGTGTCAGCCGGCTCTGTTTCAGGAGCGTCTGCGTCATCCGTCTGCTCCGTCGCCTCCTGCTCCGTCGCCTCGATCGTGAGCGCCAGCGGCTGATCGTCTTCCGCCATCGCCCGCGGGGAAATACCGATCCCACCCAGGCACACCGAAACACAGGCCAACGCGAAACTAGCAGAGCGAATTGACATGATCTCCCCTCGCATGGAGGACGTGACACAATCCTACAACGGGGATATCGACGGAACGTGGGCCGCGTGCCGAGAACCATCCCGTACGACCGTGCCAATGGATCTGCCCTACCGAGCTCCTCGCGTTTGCCAGGCCGTCGGGAAGGCCCCGTCTTTCTCGCCTTGCCTAGCTTTCGGCTCGGACGGCCGTTGGATCAGGGGCCGCAAAAGGTCCACTGGCACGAAATCGCGGAATTCGTCACATACCTCGTCGCGAGCGATCTATCCGTAGGCGGAATCCTATGAAAATCATGACTGTCACACGGCCCGCACCGCTGGTTTTGCGGAATGTTGTGTTTGCATCTTTGCACGCTGTCTGTCTGACGACGGCAGGCACGGCCGGTGAGACCACCGACCAGACGCCATCCGTGACGGCGACCGACGCGACAGCACAGCCACGCCGATCACACATCCAATCCGTGGGCGAGGTGGCAGCGGCATCGCGGCATGCGGAAACGCTCGGCCTGCGGCTGGCGCGGGCGTCGGAGGTCTTGCGGCAGCAACTCGCACTCGCGCGGGGCGCCGGTCTGGTGGTCGAAGAGGTGACGCCGGGCTCGACTGCCGACAAGGCAGGCTTTCGGCAGCATGACGTGCTCGTCCTGCTCGACGATCAGATGCTGCTGCTTCCCGAACAACTCGCCGCGCTCCTGGAGGCCTCGAACGGCACCGCGACGCCTGCGTGCACGCTGCTGCGCGGTGGCGCGAAGGTGACCATCGCCCTTGGAGAACTGCGGCAGACGGACAAGCCGACGCTGTCCACACCGTTGAATCTTGGCGGACAGGCCACCGTCGCCGCGGCACCAGCCCCAGCACGGCCGCAGCTGCCGGCCGTGCGGCAGACGGCGGCGAAGCCGTCCGCCAGTCCCCGGCTTCGAGCCCCAGCCTCGGCGCTGGCCCTCGTGCAACCCGACCGGCCTGTCCAGCAGTCACAAACCACCGTGCAGACCTCGGCCACCGTCCCGGCGTCATCGACATTGCCGGCCCAATCCGCGGGCCGTCAGTCATTCTCCACGGACGAAACACTGGTTCGCCACGACCCCGACTACCAGATCAAGCTGTCGCGTGGCAACGAAACGCGACTCGTGATCCTTGATCCGCACGGGCGGATCGTATTCAACGACGAGATCGACACACCCGACCACCGCCGCCTCGTGCCTCAAGCGGTGCGGCAGCGGGTCGAGGAAATGGAAAAGTCGCTGGAGAGCGTCGCGAACGTACCTACAGCCCAGATCGGCAGACTCGACACGGCACCGATCGAGATCCGGTAAAGCAAGCCGAGACGGCCTCAACTCCTCTCCCTCGTGGGGACAAGTTTTTAACTTGTCCTTGTCACGCCATCGATTCAACAAGTTAAAAACTTGTCGCCACGGGTCGAACTCCTTCGGTCTCGTCCTTCATGCTGAGACGGCCTCAACTCCTCTTTCCGCTTGCCTACCAGCCGCCCTGGGCTGTGTTGCTCGACCAGCCGGAATCGGCCGAACGGGACGGGCCATGCGAGCTGGTCGGCCCGTGCATCGTGCGCCACGGATCGGGACCACTGAACGTGCCCCCCGGCAACTGGATCACCCACGGGCCGAAGCCCCGCGACATGCGGGCAAACGAATCTTCCAACTGTCGCTGCTGAATCTGCGCCTGCCTGCTGCGACGCCGTCGCTCGGCCTCCGAAGTCGCCTCGGCATACGATTCCCGCGCGAGCCGATTGGCCTCGGCCGACGCCTTCAGCGAATCTTCGTACCGCTGCCGTGAAAGGAGCGACTTCGCGGTTTCGAGTGCCGTCGCCGCGGGCCGCACGTCGGGCGAGACGCCCTCGCCATACCACGCAGCCACCCGCCGGACGAGCCCGTCGGTCTCCTCAAGATCCTCGAATGCCTGCCGTGCGAGCCGGTCATCCTCCGCGGCCAACTCCTCGCCCCGAGCCGCGGTCGTGTCCGCCGCCTCGAGCACCTGTCCGACCCGACGCAGGTCGGGCCGCTGCACCTGGAAGCCCTGCTCGGCCGCCTCCAGAAGGCGGCCCGCCTCGCGGGCCCGTTCGTTGGCACGCACCCGATCGGTCCGCTGCCGCTCCAGCCCCTGCAGCAGGTTGCTCACGCGGCCCCGCACTGTGTCGTGTCGCTTCGGCAGACTGGCCCGCAGCTCGTCGAGTTCTGCCCGCCGGTCGGTGATGGCCGCATAGAGACCCTCGATCCAGTCTTCCTGCCGCACGGCCTCTTCGACGAGCGCCAACGCGCGGAAGGAGTGCTGAAGGGAATGGTCGGAGGCAACCTGGGTCTCCGCCAGGAGCGTGCGGACGCGGGCCAGCCCTTCGTCGGCCTTGGCCACGTTGTCCGCCACGTCGGCCCACGACGTATCGGAATACATCCCAGAAATCTGCTCGACCGCGCGAACGGCCTGACTGCGGCGCGCGGCGAGCGCCTCGAGGCGGGCAACGCACGCGGGCAGCAGATCATCGACCTTCGTCTTGGCCGCCGCGATGCTTTCAAGCAACGCCAGCGATTCCGCGTTGGCCTTCTCGGCGCGTTCCACATGGGCCTGGGCTCCAGCCACCTCGCCGGCATCGAGCAACTGCGCCGCGACCGCACAATCGTTTTGGCTGGAGACGATCAGTTCGTCCGGATTCGCGCCCGGTTCGGCCAGCAGCCAGCCTTCGGCCCGTTTGGCCCGCACCTTTTGCGAAACCTCGTCAACCTGCACGACGGCCTTGGCCCGTCGATCATCCACCGCCTCAAGTGCATCGAGCCCCGCAACAGCGTGTTCGAGACGCGTGGCGATCTCTTCCAGCCGCCCACGTGCCGCCCCGGGATCGGGCTCGAGCCCCTGTTTCGCGATTTCAACACCGCGAGCCACTTCGGCCATCGGTCCCTGGAAGCCGGCATTCGACCGGCCCCGCTTCGCCAGTGCATCGATTCGTTGTGTCGTCGTGACGACGTTCGTCTGGAGGGTCGCGGCCAGTTCGCGTGCCTTTTCATGCGCCTGTTCCAGCGCGTCCAACGGCGCGCTGCATTCCCCAGCCACATCAGCCAGCGGCGGTCGGGCCTCCGCGGAGTCGAGGAGTTTGATCGCTTCCTCGGCCTCGGCGGTGCCGAGGAAGGTCTCTTTGCCGATCCGTTCCTCAGCCTTTTCCCACACATCCATCAGCCCCAGCCAGCGCTCGCGATACCGGCGCAGTGCCGACTGCACGTTGTCGTAGGCCGACCTTGTGAGGCCCTCCATGGGCGTCTTGAAGTCGGGGTCGCTGTGGGGCAGCATCCGATGCCGCTCCTGCTGGCTGTCGAGCAGATCCGAAAGTGCCACCACCTCGCTCTTGAAGGCGGCGAGCTTCTGCCTGGCCTCTGCGAGCCGCCGCTCGTGCCGGGCGCGCTGCACGAAAAACGTCGTCACCGCCCCGAGGCCCGCGAGCGCCGCCAACCCCAGCGGCAGCGTGCGGGTGCGAAACACGCGGGCAGACTCGGCCTTTGCGCGTTTCTGTTCTGCCTTGTTCTTCACCCAACGCTCGGTTGCGCCGACAAGATCGGCCAGACCTTCATCGTATTGTCCGTCCTTGGCCCGGGGCACGAACACCTGGTTGATCAGTTCCTCTCTGATGGTCTGCGGATTGAGACCGCTCGACACCTCCAGCCCCCAGGGTGCCTTCATGGCGATCTGGCGGTCCTTGATGTCGAGCACGATCGTCACATCGCGGGCGGGGTCGAACACGGCCGGTCGGCCGTTGCGATCGCGGCCCTCTGCCGACTCCTGCTGCCACCGCTCGACCAGGCTCTCGAGCAACTTCGTCGACGCATCGCGATCCCCTCCGGCGTCTCCCACCACGATCACTCGATAGTCCCGGCCGCTCTCGAGCTTCGCCTTGTCGATCGCCGCCCGCACCTGTTCAAACGAGTCCTGCACTCCCGAGACGAACACCCGCTCGGTGTCGGCCGGCGAGGCCTCGGACGGCGGAATCTCCGCATGGGCGATAAGGCACGGCAGCAACGCCAACAGGGCCGCCCCCATCATAAGGACATACCGGGCACACGCGCGGGGGGAATCAATCTGCATGATGGCTCCAGAGCAAGGCGAAGGTCGTCGATGATCGGACGATTCTAAGGGCATTCCGGAGTCGACTCAATCAGCCGACTGCTCCCGCCCGCACGGCGGCACGTCCCACGGCATCGGCGGCCTCGATCGCCACCGCCACGCTGTCGACATCCACTGGAAAAGGCATGTTGTGGATGGTCTCGCCCGGCTCCGTCGCGCGGGCCGCGATGCGGCGCACGGCCGTGGCGAGTGATTCGACTCCCTCGGCACCGACACCCAACGCATCGAGCGTGACCGGCAGCCCCACCCGCACGAAGAAGGCCGCCACGTGCTTCGCTTCCGCCAGGGTCGCCTCGCGCACCACCGCATCCGTCGCGGATAATGCCTCCAAGAGCAGATGCACGAGCGTGCCAAACGCAACTTTTTCGCCATGCAGTGCATGGTGCGTGGCAGCGATCGCCGTAAGCCCGTTGTGCACCGCGTGCGCGGCAGCCAGTCCGGCCGACTCGAAGCCCAGCCCGGAGAGCAGCGTAGCCGCCTCCGCCACGCGTTCGAGACTCGCGCCTGCGCGACCTGCGCGACATTCATCCAGAGCAGCCTCGCCATCCGCGAGCACAGTATCGCGGCAGAGTCTGGCGAGGTCGACCGCGGCGAGTGTGGCTCGTCCGCCCCGCATGTTGGGCCGCCCGGCCGCCGCCGCTGCGCGGCCCTCATACCATGTGCTCATGGCATCGCCGATGCCTGCCGCAAGAAAACGCGGCGGACTCTCGGCGATCACCTGCGTATCGACGAGGACGAGATCGGGCGACCGCCGGTGGATCTCGTAGACTTCCACGCTGCCACGCTGCGGTCCGGTGTCGGCATAGATGACCGAGAGGGCGCTGGTGGGGGCATCGGTCGAGCAGATGGTCGGACACGACACGAACGGCAGGCGGAGCGCCGCGGCGGCCGACCGGGCGGCGTCGAGCACCTTGCCTCCGCCGGCGGCCACGATCGTCCGGGCACCGAGACTCCGCGCCTCCTCCACGATCGCCGCGATCTCACGCCGGCTCGACTCACCGCCAAAGAGCCGCACGCGATGGGCGATGCCGACCTCATCGAGAGCGGCGGCCCAGATGGGCGCCAGCCGGGCGATGGGCGTCGCACCGGCGATGACAAGCGCCGGTCCCTCGAGGCCGACGGCGACCATTTCGGCACCTAGCCGTCGCATCGCGCCAGCGCCCTGCACATACCGCAGCGGAGAACAAAAGACAGATAACAACGTGTTATCGCCCATAAAACTCGTCGGTAGTCATCCGCGGAACGCGGGGCACCGTGTTCGGAGTCCCTGACATGGAACGACCCCTGTCGGTCTGCCCCATCCCTGGCCGCGGCACGGACGGCACGCCAACCGCCGGCGCACCAGGCGGCGACATACCAGGCGGTGACATACCAGGCGGCGACATACCGGGCGGCGTTGGCCCGCGATACGGTCCGATCCCCGGTCGCGGCACGGAGGGCACCTGACCCATCGGCCGGCCGGCGTTGAGATCGGCGGGAGCTCCACCGGCACCATAGCCGGGCCTCGCGCCAGGCGCGCCGGCCCGCACGCCGCCCGCGATGATCCCGGGACGTGTCCCCGACTGTTGACGATCTTGGCCGGCGCTGATGGATTGCGGGCCTCGTGCGTTGGGATTCTGCCCGGGAGCCATTCCGGGCAGCACCCTGGCACGGCTGCTGAGCTCACCGCTACCCGCATCGCGCGGACTCATCGGTCCCTGATAGCCCGCGGATGGAGTCTGCCGGCCCGCGGATAGTCCCTGCCGGCCCGCGGATGGAGGCAGTCGCGGCGACTGAGATCCGGTGTTGGGCAGCGGTGCTCCTGCGGACACACCAGCGGGCGATCGCGGTGTCACCGAAGGGATCGTGGACGACATGGCTGGAATGCGGGTGCCCGGGAGCGGCTCGCGATCACGCTGCGAAGGTCGCGGAGGCATGTCGGTGCCGGCTTCCGTGCCACCCGCAACTCCCGGCCTCTCACCGTTACCAGGCACGAGGATCAGCCCATCCTCGTCGGTGGGAGCAGACAGTCCACTGCGGTTGGCCGCGGCCGCATCCGATGGCACAGGTCGTCCCGTCACGGGATCGGTGGCCACTCGCGGTTTGCCGGTGACTGGATCGATGCCCGAATGCATGGCAGCATCGGTGCGGGCCCGCCGCATGCGGCCGCGGGCGATCTCCGCCTCGCTGGCATCGACCTTGCCGTCGCGGTCGATGTCCCACTTCCGCATCAGCTCTTCCCGCGACGACGCCGGAGCCTGAGCCGCAGCCGGCGGCGACAGCATCGCGTGCCCCATGCACCAGGCGATCACCAGCCCGCAGGCATGGCACCCTGGCACCGCACGCTTCCCAAGGCCTGCTCGCCAACGGCTCGAAATCATCGCTGGAATCTCCTGCAAGGGATCACACCGCCTCCTGCGGCAAACTCATTGTACGGCACCGCTGCCAAAACATCCCACGGCGGCATGGGCGTCATGTGGGCATGGCCACTGCCGACCCGTTTGCCGCCATCAGCACCGCCATGCGTGCGGCCGCGGCTACGGCATCGCCGCCCGCCTGTTCCACTTCGCGGGCAGCCACGTGGCAGTGCACGGCATGGCCGTCGACCACGGTCGCGGGGGGCTCCGCCTGGCGACAGACCTGCTCCGCCAGCGGACAGCGGGGATGAAACCGACAGCCCGCAGGCGGTCGGGCCGGACTGGGCACGTCGCCGGTGAGGACGATCCGTCGCCGCCGACGGTCCGGCTCGACGCTGGGCACGGCGGAGAAGAGCGCGAGCGTGTAGGGATGGAGCGGCTCGGCGTAGAGCCTCGTGGCGGGCGCCTGTTCAACGATCCGCCCGAGGTACATCACGGCCACGTCGTCAGACACATACTCCACGACCGAAAGATCGTGCGAGATGAAGAGGTAGGTGAGTCCCAGCTGCTCCCGCAGTTCCACGAGCAGGTTCACCACCTGCGCCTGGATCGAGACGTCGAGCGCCGAGATCGGCTCGTCGAGCACGAGGAAGTCGGGCTCGATCACGATCGCGCGGGCGATGGCGATTCGCTGCCTCTGGCCACCGGAAAACTCGTGCGGGTAGCGGTCGAGCGCCGCCGCGGTGAGCCCGGTGCGGGCCAGCGCGCGAGTCATCCGTTCGAGCCGCTCGGCCGCCGAACCCAGCCGGTGGATGACGAGGCCTTCTTCAAGGATCGCGCGGACTTTCATCCGGGGATTGAGCGAGCCGTACGGATCCTGGAAGACGATCTGCATCCGCCGCCGCAGCCCGCGCATCTCGGCGCCACCGGCAGCCAACACGTCGCGACCGTCGAACCGCACGCTGCCGCCCGTGGGCTCCACCAGCCGAAGAAGGCTGCGGCCGACCGTGGTCTTGCCACAGCCGCTCTCGCCGACGAGCCCGAGCGTGCGACCCTTCTGGATCGAGAAGCTCACGCCGTCGACGGCGCGGACGGCCCCGACCACGCGGCGCAGCAGCCCCTTCCGCACGGGAAAATAGGTTTGAAGACCCGCGACATCAATGAGCGGTGACGTCATGCGATCCCTTCCAGTGCCGAGTCGGACCGCCGGGGCTCTCCGAGCGCGTCGGCGTAGGGACAGCGGACGAAGTGGCCTGTCGCCACCTCACGCAGCTCAGGCATGGCGCCAGCGCATTCCGGCAGCCGTGCAAAGGCACACCGCGGATGAAAGCGGCAGCCCGCTGGAAAATGCTGCGGCGCCGGCACCATGCCGGGGATCGTCCGTAGGCGTGCGGTGGCGTGCCCGGCGTTCTCCCCGGCCCGCCCGGCCTTCTGGCCGGCGCGGCTGCCGCGGTCCGGCCGCGCGGCGAGCAGGCCGATCGTGTAGGGGTGTCGAGGCTTCGCGAAGAGCGCGGCAGCCGGTGCCTGCTCGACGATCCGGCCGGCATACATCACGGCCACGTCGTCGCAGGTCTCGGCCACCACGCCGAGGTCGTGTGTGATCAGCAGGATCGCCGTGCCGAGCCGCTCCCGCAGGTCGGCGAGCAGGTCGAGGATCTGCGCCTGGATCGTGACGTCGAGCGCGGTGGTCGGCTCATCGGCGATGATGAGGTCGGGCTCGCAGGCCAGCGCCATGGCGATCACCACCCGCTGCCGCATGCCACCGGAAAGCTGGTGGGGATACTCGTCAAGCCGTCGCTTCGGATCGGCCATCCGCACCAGTTCGAGCATCTCCAGCGCTCGCCCCCTGGCCTCAGCCCGTGACACGTCGCGATGCAAGAGCACCGCCTCGGCGATCTGGTCGCCGATCGTGAACACCGGGTTCAGGCTCGTCATCGGCTCCTGGAAGATCATGCCGATCCGGCCACCGCGAACCTCCCGCAGCCGGGGCTCAGGCAGGGTCACCAGATTCAGCACACCGCCACTGGCATCCCGCAGCAGGATCTCCCCCGCCTCGATCACGCCCGGCGCCGCCACGAGCCTGAGGATCGACATCGCCGTGACACTCTTCCCGCATCCGCTCTCGCCGACGAGCCCGAGCGTCTTGCCCCGCTCGATCGACAACGACACCCCATCCACCGCCGGCACGCGTCCGGCAGGCGTATGAAAGGTAGTGACCAGGTTATTGATCTCAAGCAGTGGCATGGCGGAAAGCGGAAGAAGGAGAGTTGCAGCCGTCTCGGCATGAAGAACGAGACCGAAGGAGTTCGACCCGTGGCCACGAGTTTTTAACTTGTGGAATTCGTGCCGGGGACACGGACAAGTTAAAAACTTGCCGCCACGGGCGAAAGTTTCATTTCCGTGCCTCGCGGAGCCTCGGGTCGGTCACTTCCTGCAGGCCTTCGCCGATGAGGTTGTAGGCGAGCACGGTGAGGAAGATGGCCACGCCCGGAAACACCACCAGCCACCACATCGAGAGGTTGCTGCGGGCGTCGTTCAACAGCGAGCCCCAGCTCGCGGCGGGCGGCGGCGGGCCGAAGCCGAGAAACGACAGCGAGCTTTCCGTGAGGATCGCCGAGGCGATGCCGAACGTGATCGGCACGAGCACGGGAGCCAGGGCGTTGGGGAGGATGTGTCGCAGCATGATCCGCACCGGCCCGGCGCCGGTAGCCCGTGCGGCGGTTACGAATTCGCTCTGCCGCAGCCTGAGGAACTCGCCGCGGGTGAGGCGGGCAATGCCCGTCCAACCGGTCGCGCCGATGATGGCCATCGTCTTCCAGATCGTCGGCTTCTCCACGATCGCGATGACTGCGAGGATGAGCACGAGCGTCGGCACGCACATCACGATCTCGGTGACGCGGCTGGTGAGCATGTCGACCCAGCCGCCGAAGTAGCCGCCCACCGCCCCCACGATGATGCCGATCGTGCCGGCCAGCCCCATCGACACCACGCCCACGAGGAGCGCGATCGTCGTGCCGTGCACCATCTTGGCGAATACGTCCACCCCATACTGGTCGGTGCCAAAGAGGTTGATGCGGTTGGGACGGCCCTCGTCCTTCGCCGGATTGGCGGGCCGGCCGGGCCACTCGTTTTCACGGACGGCGCGGTGCGGATCCTGGAAGACGAGCGGCCAGATCGCCCAGCTGTCAGGATCCTTCTCGGCGAGGTTCTTTGGATAAGTGCCCCGGAAGCGGTCCTTGGCGAAGATCGTGGGCTCGAGCCGGCGGTCGAAGTAGCCGAGGCAGGGGGCGTAGATGCGGCCCTTGTAGCGGCAGAGCACCGGCTTCGTGCCCGCGATCGCGGGGGCGAGCAGGGCCACCGCGGCCAGCAGCGTCACGAAGACGAGCGCCGCCATCGCCAGCGGCTTGCGGCGAAACCGCGCCCACGCCTCGGCCCAGAATCCGCGCGACTGATGTCGTGATTGGCTGTCGGTCATAGCAGCGGCGTCCTCACTCCACGCTCACTCGCGGATCGACCAGACAGTAGAGCAGGTCGGCGAGCAACTGGCCGATCAGCGTGAGCACGCTGAACATCAGGGTGAGCCCCATGATGGTCGGGTAGTCGCGCTCGCGGATGCTCTCGAAGAAGAGCCGCCCCATGCCGGGCCAGGTGAAGATCTGCTCAATGATCACCGAGCCGCCGATCAGCCCTGGCAGCGAGAGGCCCAGAAGCGTGACGAGCGGAATGAGCGTGTTGCGGAAGGCATGGTGGAAGAGCACGCGGCCGGTCCCGGCCCCCTTGGCACGCGCCGTGCGGATGTAGTCCTGGCGGACCGCCTCCTCCATGTTCGCCTTGATGAAGCGGCTGTCGTAGGCGAGGCTCACGTAGGTCTGGCAGGTGATCGGAAGGATCGCATGGCGGGCAACGTCGACGGCCCACGCGGCCCAGCCGGCGTCGGCGGGCAGATCGCTCATGCCGAACAGCGGAAGTTCCCAGGGAGTGCCCCGCAGCCAGACGGAAAACACGATCTGCAGGAAGAGTGCCGCCACGAATGTGGGGAATGAGTAGAGGACGTAGAGCAGCAGGCTCGTGGCCCGTTCGTCGGCCATGCCGCTGCGGGCCGAGGCATAGAGGCCAAGCGGCACGCCCAATAGCCACGCGAGCACGAGTGCCGTGCCCGAGATGAGAAATGTCGGACCGATCCGCTCGCCGATGAGCGTCGTCACCGGCTGCTTCCGCGAGAACGACCGGCCCAGATCGCCACGGACAACGTTTCCGAGCCAGCGGAGATAGCCCTCGTGCCACGGTCGGTCGAGGCCGTAGATCCGCTTCATCCGCTCCTGGTCCTCGGGGTTGTGTTCCGCGCCAGGCCGTAGACGATGAACGTGATCGCCACGAGCGTGAGGATCCCGAGCAAGAGCCGGCGGAGCAGATAGGTGGCCATCGCTCACTCCAGCGTGTTCATCCACAGGCTGCCGAAGCCAGGCGAATAGTTGTAGGGCCCGCGGGGGCTGAACACGTATCCCCGCAGATCCTTCGAGAAGCCGTAGAAACTGTTTCGCCAGTAGAGCCAGGTGTAGGGCTGGTCGTCGTAGAGGATCTCCTGGATGCGGCCATATTTCTCGGCCCGCTTGCTGCGGTCGAGCTCGCGGCGGCCATCGGCGAAGAGCCGGTCGACCTCGGGATTGGAGTAGCTGACGAAGTTGCGGCCCGCGCCGGTGGCCCAAATGTTCTCCGAGGAGTCGGGGTCGGTACCGGAGCCCCAGCCGCCGAAGTAGGCCTGAAACTTTTTCTTTTGCGTGAGGTCCTGAATCACCGTGGCCTCGGTTGGCCGCACGTTCATCCGCACGCCCACCTGTTCGAGGCTCTCCTTGAGGAGCGTGCAGATCGCGATCCGCAGCGGCTGCTGGTTGACAAGCATCGAAAACTCAAAGGGCACGAGCCGGCCGTTGATCTCCTTGTCGCGAATGCCGTCGTTGTCGTGGTCGATCCAGCCCGCCTCGTCGAGCAACGCCTCGGCCTTGTCGAGGTCCTGCTTGTAGGGCTGGAGTTTCTTCTTGGGCGCCATCCAGGAATCGTCGGCAAAGTTGCCTGCGGCAGGCTTGTAGAGGCCGTAACAGAGCTTCTCCAGCATCCCGTCGTGGTCGAAGGCATAGCTCATGGCACGGCGAACGCGGCGATCGGCGAAAAACGGGCTGTCAATATTCCAACCGAAGTGGAAGCTCACCCACTCCGAGGCGGTCACCTTGGTGTTGGAGCCATAGAAATCGTCGCCGGTCGTCTGCGTCGTCCACTGTTCGGGCGTGAGCGGCAGTTCGTCGATCTTGCCACCCTTGAGGGCCAACAGCGACGTGTTCGGGTCTTCGATGATGCGGAAGCGAACCTCCTCGAAGAAGGGTACCTCGCGAACCTTCCGGCCACCGACCTGCGACCAGTTGTCACGCCGCCGCAGCACAATCTGCTGACCGCGTTTGCGCTCCACGATCTCATAGGGGCCTCCCGAGACAGGCGACTCCTCGAGCTTCACGTGTTCGGAGCTCTCCTTGAGCGTCGGGTCGTCTTCCCAGGTTTTTTCATAGACATGCTTCGGCAGCACCGGGAAGTTGATGTTCCAGACGTTCGTGGCCAGCGGCTCTTTGTGGAAGAAGACGATGGTGCGGTCGTCGTAGGCGTGCACCCACCGCATTTGGTCGGTGCCACTCCGCACGGCCGGCACCGGCACCCGTCTGTCCATGATCACCTGGTAGGTGAAGGCGATGTCGTGGGCGGTGATCGGCTCTCCGTCGCTCCAGACAAGATCGTCCCGCAAGACCAACTTGTCGAGCAGCCCGTTGCCGCTCGTCTGCCAGCTTGCCACCGTCTCGGCCGAGGCGAAGGGTTCCAGATCACGGCCGAAAGAGAAGAGCCCGAAACCGGTGAGGCCAAGGATGTCGAACTCGGCCGAGGTGCTGATCATGATCGGGTTCGTGCTGCCAAGGTCGCCCGCCACGTGGCGGTCGATCCGCGCGGAGAGATCCGCGGCCCCGTCGCCAGGCAGGCGGCCAAGCGTGGAAAGAATCTGTCGATTGATCGCAGGCGAGGTGTTGCGGAGTGCCAGCGCCTCGGCCACCGGACCGGGAGCGGGCTCATTTGCCTGCTGCTCTCGCATGATCGCCAGCCCGTCACGGACAGGCCGGTCGATCCAGGTGGAATCGCCGTTGAGCGAGGCCAGCGGCGGCGGATCGAAGGGCTCGAGAGCCTTGTCATGCGAAGTGCCAGCGGTGGCGACGGCGGCCGCCTGGCCGGCGGCCGATTCCGGCAGCGCCTTCACCGGGAGTTCCTCCGATCGGCGGCCGCAGGCCGGCAGCATCACCGCCAGCGCCACCAAGCACATCCGTCCAGACACGATCAACGGGCCGCGCACGGCCTGAGAAAAGGGAAAGGCCGAATCGTTCCATCGACGCATGCAACGCCTCCATGTCCAGGGACGGGGCCTGCAAAAGAGCCCGCCAGGATGGCGATGCTACGGGCGGCGCGGCGCCGCGGTCAACGTCCGCCCGGGAACTTGTGGCCGAGCTTCTCGCGCTTCGTGGCCAGATACCGCTCGTTGAACTCGTGCACGGGCGGCAGGATCGGCACCTGACCGCCCACTTCGAGATCGAAGCCGCCGTAGATGAAGGCG
>JAPLNQ010000276.1:6353-20206 GCA_026401075.1 Planctomycetia bacterium | reverse complement strand
GGCGTCAGTCTTCTTGGGATTGTTGGTGAGCAGGCGAACCTGCCGCAGGCCAAGATCCTTGAGCAACTGGATGCCGACGCCGTAGTCACGGGAGTCGGCCTTGAAGCCGAGGGCGAGATTCGCCTCGACGGTATCGAGGCCCCTGTCCTGCAGTTCGTAGGCACGGATCTTCTCCACCAGACCGATGCCGCGGCCCTCCTGCGGGAGGTAGACGAGCACGCCGGACCCCTCAGTCGCACCGCAGGCTGTCGAGCAGGTCGCCTGTGAAGCACGACGAGTGGAGCCGCACGAGCGGCGCCGACACCTCCCACGGCTGTCCCATCACGAGCACGAGCGGCTGCTGCGTTTCATACTTCACGCCGTAGGCGATCACCCGGAAGCGGCCCCACTTGGTCGGCAGATCGGCCTCGGCGATGCGGTGCACCAACTTCTCACGCTGTCTGCGGTGCCGGATCAGTTGCTCGATCGAGATGATTTCGAGGCCATGTTCACGGGCCATGCTGAAGAGCGACTCGCGGTCGGCCCGGTTGCCAACATCGTCGAGGATCTCGCAGAGCACGCCCGCCGGCGCAAGGTCTGCCATCCGGGCGAGGTCGACCGCGGCCTCGGTGTGTCCGGCACGGCGGAGCACGCCTCCCTCTTTCGCGACCAGGGGAAAGAGATGACCGGGCCGCACGAAGTCGGACGGCGTGCTGGCGGGATCCATGATCGCGGCGATCGTGTCGGCACGTTCGGAGGCGGTGATGCCTGTCCGCGCGGTGCGGTGGTCGACAGGCACGGTGAAGGCGGTGCCCAGTGGTGTCGAGTTCGACTCCACCATCATCGGCAGTTCAAGCCGAGTGGCGACGTCCGGGAGAATCGGCATGCAGACCTGACCGCGGCCATGCCGGATCATGAAATTGACGATGTCAGACGAGCACTTTTCGGCAGCACAGACGAAATCCCCTTCATTCTCCCGGTCCTCGGCATCGACCACGATCACCATCTCGCCACGGCGGATGGCGGCCACAGCGGCGTCGATCGAAGAAAATTCTGCAGGCATGGGGATTCCTCTGTTTCCTTGATTATAGGATGGGGAATCGGACGGCCGAGCCCTTTCCCGGCGACAGCCGGCTACTTTGCCTGAAAAATCGGAAAACGGGTGGTGTTCATGCTCGACCGTGAGGAATACATCGAACAGTCCCACCTCTTCAGGGCACTGGCTGAGCGGATCGCAGGGGGCGTCGCCGCCCAGGAGGCGCTCGTCTCGATCGGGCAGGAGATTCTGGCGACCTCGAAGCTGCCGATGGCGATCGACTACCTGGTGGGGGAACTCAAGCTTGTCGGCACCCTCTCGACGGCGATGGCCCGGCTGCACCACTATTTCAGCCCCTTCCAGACCTTCGTGATGCAGCAGGCCGAGTCGGAGGGCGGTCGGTTCGACCTGCGGACCGGACTGGCAATCCTCGAACGTGAGGCGGGCTACCGCGCCGAGGGGGCATCGCCGCAGGGGCTTTTCTTCTACCGCTTCGAGTGTCTCTCGCGGAACCGGCTCGACTTTGCCCACGGCCTGATTGCAGTGGCCGACGACGGCATCTTCGACGGCGCATGGCAGGAGTGGATCCACACCGTCTCCCGCCAGGTGGGCCTGATTGATCTCGCCGATCTCGTCTTTGTCCGCAGCCCCGAATACTGGCGGCTGGAGAAGCGCGACTCACTCCTGGCCGGCCGCGAGGATGCAGGGCCCGACCGCGTCATGCTCTTCGGCGACAAGGAGGGGCGGATCGCGCGGGCCAACCGCGGCAAGGATCCGCTCTTTTTCTTCGCCGCCCTGCAGCGACAGCTCGGCTATCCAACCATCCCCCGTCCCGCTCCCATCATTCCCGGCGCCGAGACGCCGGCGATGATGGCCCGCCGGATCGAGCGGCTGGAGTTTCGGGTGAAGCTCCTCGAGGAGGAGGCCCGCGGCGGCATCGACCTGTCGCGGTTCGATCCGAAGAATGTTCCGCAACCGCGAGACGAGTGAGCAACGCCACCATGCGTGACGACGCCGAGGCCATCTGGACAGCCGCCATGCGTGCCGTGCAACCGGAGCGTCTTGTGGCTGCGAGGCTGTCGCTGGAAGGTGATGGGCGGCAGCGGTGCCATGACGGACACGCGCTCGATCCGCCGCTGCGGCTCGACGACGTCGATCGGATCGTGGTGGTGGGTGCAGGCAAGGCGGCAGCGGGAATGGCGGCAGCGATGGAACGGCTGCTCGGGCCCGAGGGTCTCGCACGGCATCGCGTGACGGGGCTCGTGAGCGTGCCGGCTGGATGCGGCCGCCGCCTCACGGCCATCGAGGTCCGCGAGACGCGTCCCGCGAAAGCCAATCTGCCGACCCCCGCCGTCGTGCAGGCGACCCGCGAGATCATGACGACGATCTCACAGCTCAGGTCCCGCGATCTGGCGATCGCGCTGATCACCGGCGGCGGCTCAGCGCTGTTGGCCGCGCCGAAGGAGGGCATTTCGCTCGACGAGAAGATCGCCGTCACGCGGCGGCTCTCCGAGTCGGGGGCCGACATCGCCACGCTCAACGCCGCCCGCCGGCAATTGAGCGTTGTGAAGGGGGGCGGCTTGGCACGGGCCTGCACCGCCGGGAACCTGCTCGTGCTCGTGCTCTCCGACGTGATCGGCAACGATCTCGACGTGATCGCCTCGGGCCCGTGCATGCCGCTGGAGCCCTCGTCACCTGCTGGAAGCTCGACGCCCGCTGGCACCTGGACGACTCCTGGCGGGTGCCGTGTGCGGCACGTCATCGTCGGCGACAACGGCACAGCCGCAGCGGCTGCTGCGGCTGCTGCACGGCAGCGGCGCTACACAGTCGTGCAGAGCGTTGCCGACGGCGGCCAGCAGCAAGCATCCGCGGAAGCGGTCGGGGCCCGGCTGGCAACCGACACTGTTGCGATACTGGCAGCCGCGCGCCGCGATGGCCGGCCGCGGGCGTTGATCGTGGGCGGCGAGGCAACGGTGACGGTGCCGGCTGATCATGGCCTGGGGGGCCGCAACCAGCAGACGGTATTGGCGGCGATCGACGCGGTGAATCAGACCGGCGTGCCCTGGCCCACTGGTCTCCTCATCGCCAGCGTCGGCACCGACGGCGAGGATGGCCCCACCGATGCCGCGGGAGGCTATGCCGACGCGGCGGTCGTCGCGGAAATCGAGCGGCTCGACCTCGATGTGCCGAAGGCCCTCGCTCGCTGTGATGCCTACCCGCTCTTGGCCGCGGCGGGTGGGCTCATCCGCACCGGTCCCACCGGCACGAACGTGGCCGACATCCGGATCGTGCTCGCTTGTCCGTGTCCCCTGTCCCCCGTGGCGGCAAGTTTTCAACTTGTCCGTGTCCCCTGTCCACCGTGGCGGCAAGTTTTCAACTTGTCCGTGTCCCGGCGCGTATTCCACAAGTTAAAAACTCGTGGCCACGGGTCGCAGGGGTGTGCTGCTACCGCTCACACGTCGCATAGGCTCACGGCCTGCTTCAACCCGGCGAGCGGGTCGCGGGTCGGGATGAACTCGTGTCCCACGAAGCCCTTGTAGCCGATCTCAACCAGCTTCCGCATGATCGGCGGGTAGTTGATCTCCTGGTTGTCATCGAGCTCACCGCGGCCCGGATTGCCGGCTGTGTGGACGTGGCCGATGATGTCCTTGCACTCCTCGATCCGCCGGATCACGTCGCCGTTCATGATCTGCACGTGATAGTTGTCGAACAGCAACTTGAGCCGGTCGGAGCCGACGCGGCGGATGATCTTTGCGACGTAGTCGAGGTCGTCCCCCTGGTAGCCCGGGTGGCCCTTCATCGGATGGCTGCCGTCGCGGGAGTTGAGGTGTTCCAGACAGAGCGTCACGCCCTTCTTCTCCGCGTGGCCGAGGATCTTCTTGAAGCCGGCGACGCAGTTGTCGGCACCTTCCTCGAGGGAAATCTCGCCGCTCTTCGGATCATCGGCATCCCGCCACTTGTAGCCGTTGAAGGCGATCACGGAGGGAAAGCCGGCTGCGGCGCAGGCGTCGATCATCTTCGTCGTGGACGCGATCACCTCATCGTGATACCGCGGGTTGTTGAAGCCCTTCATGAAGGGTGCGCCCGGCATGCCGTTGGGGGCCAAGGCGCAGACGAGCCCGTGCTTCTTGAGGGTTGGCCAGGTCTCCGGGTCGGCCAGCTCGATCGATTCGCAGCCGAGTTCCTTGGCGACCTGGCACATCTTCTCGATGTCCCACTTGTCGCCGGCGACATTGAAGCACCAGTAGACGATCGAATGGTGGATGTGGCCCTTGAGCTTGGTCATTGCAGGAACTCCTTCAGCAGCGTGGGAGAAAGCGAGAGGCGACGCGACGGCGACGCCGATAGCGGAGGCGGTCTGGATGGCCCGACGTCGGTTGATCTGGCCGGATCGGCTTTTTGATTGCGCATCGAAGTGGGAATCGGTCATGGGTACGGGCTCGTGGATGGTCAATCGCTTTGGCGTTGCCATGATACGAATATACGGATGGGACTGCCCGCCCGACGAAGGTACATTACAGGTTGTCTTCCACTCCCGAAAGGGTCGCCATGCCAGTCTCGCACACACGGTCATCCTGCGGCGTCTGCCCGCTCCTGCTGGCCACGTTCCTCGCCGCCACGGCCGCGGGTGCCAGCCCTGCCGCGGCCGAGCCGCCAGCTCCGGCCGTCTCCAGTTCCGCTGGTTCCGCCAGCACCTCCGGGGCTTCCTGGTCGCTCCGCGATGGCGACCGGGTTGTCTTCCTCGGCGACACGTTCGTCGAGCGGGAGGGGGACCGCGGCTTCATCGAGACGGCGCTCGTGGCGGCCCATCCGGAGGCGTCGCTCACATTCCGCAATCTGGGCTGGAGCGGCGACACGGTCTGGGCGGAGTCCCGAGGCGTCTTCGATCAACCGGCGAAGGGCTACGAGCGGATGCTCGCCCTCGTCCGCGAGCTGAAACCGACGATCGTGTTCGTAGCCTACGGTCGCAACGAGTCGTATCAGGGCGAGGCGGGGCTGGCAGCGTTCCGCACACAGCTGGAAAAGCTCTGCGACGACCTGCGGACGGCGGCCGCCGCGGGGGCGGCGCACGAATCCGTCAAGCCGGCCGACGTGCGGCTCGTGCTGGTCACGCCGCACCACTTCGAAACGGCCGATGCCGCTGCACGCAACGTGGCGCTCTCCATCTACTCCCAGTCCATCCGGGATGTGGCGACGGCCAAGCAGGCGGGCCTGGTCGATCTCTTCGCGCAGCTGCCGACAACAGCCGCGCCTGGTCAGAAGCTCTCGGAGAATGGCGTCCACCTCTCGAACGCCGGCTACGCACAGGCCGCGAGGGTCTTTGCGGCGGCATCGGGGCATGAATCGTCAGCCGACTTCGCCGCCCGGTCCGACACCCTCCGCAAGCAGGTGGTCGCCAAGAACACCCTCTTCTTCCATCGCTGGCGACCGGCGAACGAAACCTACATCTTCCTGTTCCGCAAACACGAGCAGGGCAACAACGCCGTCGAGATCCCGCAGTTCGATCCACTCGTCGAGACCGCCGAGCAGAAGGTGCGCAGCCTCGCCAAAGGAGCCCGCTGACCATGAACATCATGAGCATCATGAACACCATGCGCATCCGCATCGTTATCGCCGCCGTCTGCCTCACACTCGCGTGCCTGCAGCCCGCGCTGGCCCAACGCGGCCTCAAAGACATCCCCGCGCCCGACCCCGCGGCGGAACTGGCGGCGATGCAGGTGGCCGATGGCTATGAAGTGAATCTCTTCGCCGCCGATCCGCTGATCACGAAGCCCCTGCAGATGAACTTCGATCCCCAGGGCAGGCTGTGGGTCTCGTCGTCGAGCGTGTATCCACAGATCAGGCCGGGCGAGGTCGCCAACGACACCGTTACGATCCTCGAGGATCGCGACGGTGACGGGCAGGCCGACGCCAGCACGGTCTTTGCCGACGGCCTCTTGATGCCCACCGCCGTGCTGCCCGGCGACGGCGGCGTCTACGTCGCCAACAGCACGGAGTTTCTTCACCTCTCCGACACCGATGGTGACGGCAAGGCCGACACGCGACGGGTCGTGCTCTCCGGCTTCGGCACCGAAGACACGCACCACATCATCCACACTTTCCGCTGGGGTCCGGATGCCAGGCTCTACTTCAACCAGTCGATCTATATCCACAGCCATGTTGAGACGCCCCGCGGCGTTCGGCGGCTCAATGCCGGCGGCATCTGGCGGTTTGCACCAGAGTCGCTGGCGCTCGATGTCTTCGCCCGCGGTTGGGTCAACACCTGGGGGCATGCATTCGACCGCTGGGGCCGGTCGCTCGTCACCGACGGTGCCGGCGGCGAAGGGATTTATTACGGCTTCCCTGGAGCGGCCTATCAGACAGCAGCGGGCACGCCGCGCATTCTTCACGGCATGAATCCGGGCAGCCCGAAATACTGCGGGCTCGAGATCGTCGACGGCCGTCATCTGCCCGACGACGCGCAGGGCCAGCTCATCACGAACGACTTCCGGGCCAATCGTGTCTGCCGCTTCAGGCTCACCGAGAAAGGCTCGGGCTTCGCCAGTGAAAGACTGCCCGAACTGATCCATTCGCAACGGGTGACGTTCCGCCCCATCGACGTGAAGATGGGGCCCGACGGCGCGATCTACATCGCCGATTGGTACAACCCAATCATCCAGCATGGCGAGGTCGACTTCCGCGACGACCGTCGCGATCGCACGCATGGCCGCATCTGGCGGGTCACGGCGAAGGGGCGGCCGGCCCTGCCGCGGATCGATTTCACGAAGCTCTCGACCCCCGAATTGCTCGGGCATCTCAAGTCGCCCGAGAGCTATGCCCGCGACATGGCGAAGCGGGTGCTCTTTGCCCGCGGCAGCGCGGCTGTGGTGCCAGAGCTGGCAACGTGGCTCAAGTCCCTCGATTCGCTCGATCCCGATTTCGAGCGGCTGCGGCTGGAGGCCCTGCGGCTGCGGCAGGGCCTCGACCGCGGCAGTCAGTCCGACGTCGATGCGGGCCTGCTCAAGGCCGTACTGGCGTCGCCCGACGCGCGGGCCCGCGCGGCAGCGGCCCGGATCGTCTGCGACTGGGCCGACCGACTCGAGTCACCGGTGGAACTGCTCGCCCCAGCGGTGGACGATCCTTCGGGGCTCGTGCGACTGGAAGGGGTGCGGGCGTTGGCCACGCTCGGCGGCAGGCGGGCCGCGGAACTCGCGCTGCATGCGGTCGATCATGAGCGGGACGACGCCCTCGACTACGCCGTCTGGCTGGCGGCCCGCGAAACCAAAGACGCCTGGCTGCCCGCCGTGCTCGACGGCACGTTCACCGACGACGGCCGCTTCGGCCGGGTGATCTTCGCCGTGGCAGCGGCCGAGGCTTCGGCTGCCGTGCCGCGAATCGTCGCGTCGCTCCAAGATGGGAAGAAGGATGGAAAGACGGATGGAAAGATTTCCGACGCAGATCGGCCGGCGGCGCTCTCCGCGATCGCCAAGCTCGGCAACCCCGATCAGCTTCGCGTGGTGTTCGACGTCGTCACCAACCCCGCCACCTCACCCGCGCAGGCCACGGTGCTGCTCGGTGATCTGCTCGATTCGCACAAGCGCCGCCATGTGGCACCGACGGGGGATGTCGCCGCGATCGAGAAACTCGTCATGTCTCCCGACGACGCCTGCGCCACCCGCGCGATCGAGGCCACGGCCGCCTGGCATGTGACGGCTGCCAGCGAGGAACTGGCCGGCATCGCCGAGTCGGCCAGCCGATCGGCCGCGGTCCGCAATGCCGCCATCGCCGCGCTCGGTGGCCTGCCGGGCGATCCTCCGCGGGCAGCCCTCCTGAAATTCTGCACGGCCCCCGAGAATGACGATGGCTTCAAGGCCGCCGCGATCGCCGCCCTCGTGCCCCGCTCGGTGGCCGATGCGGCCGCGCAGGCCGTAGCGTTCCTGGGCACAGCCCGCGATGCCAAGGCACGCACCGTCGTCTTTCAGGCGTTTCTCAAGGCGAAGGATGGCGCGGCGACGCTGGCCGCGGCCTTCGAGCGTGCGCCGTCACCGCTCCCCGCCGATGCAGCGAAGGACGGCCAGCAGGCCGTGAGTGCCTCCGGCAGGCAGGAGCCCGCGCTCACGCAGGCGCTTGCCGCCGCGCTTGCCCGCGGCTCGGCGGGAACCCCGCAGGCGGCCGCGTCGGCCCATGCCATGAGCGCCGCGGAACTCGACGCGTTCGTCTCGCTCGTGCGTGACAAGGCAGATGCCACACGCGGCGCGGCGATCTACGCAAGGGAGAATCTGAAGTGCGTCGCCTGCCACCGGATCGGCGCGGAGGGGGGCAAGGTCGGTCCCAACCTCACCGCGATCGGCGCCTCGAGCCCGCTCGACTACGTCATCGATTCGCTGCTCTATCCCGCCAAGAACGTGAAGGAGGGCTACAACACCGTCGTCGTGCAGACCGACGACGGACAGGTGCTCACCGGAATCCAGGTGACGCGAAGCGATGCCGAACTGGTGCTCCGCGACGCCACGGGCAAGGAGGTCAAGATCCCCACAGACGACATCGACGAGGAGTCGGTCGGCACGTCGCTCATGCCCGCCGGCCTCATCGACAGCCTCTCCCGCGAGGAACTCGCCGATCTGGTCCGTTACCTGTCCGGCCTGGGTAAGTAAGCCTTCCGCTCATTCCCACCTCGGATCCACCCCATGTCTTCGATCAAACGCATCCTCGTCACCGGCGGCGCCGGCTTTCTCGGTAGCCATCTCTGCGACCGCCTCGTGGCGATGGGCCACGACGTGATCTGCGTCGACAACTTCTTTACGAGCCAGAAGTCGAACGTCGCCCACCTGCTCGCCCAGCCCAACTTCGAACTGCTGCGGCACGACATCATCCAGCCGCTCTGGCTGGAGGTGGACGAGATCTACAACCTCGCCTGCCCGGCCGCCCCGGGCCATTACCAATACAACCCGATCAAGACGATGAAGACGTCGGTGATGGGCGCGATCAACGTGCTCGGCATGGCCAAGCGTTGCCGTGCGAAGGTGCTGCAGGCCTCGACGAGCGAGGTCTACGGCGATCCGGAGGTGCATCCGCAGCCGGAGAGTTATCGCGGCTCGGTGAACCCGATCGGTCCTCGCGCCTGTTACGACGAGGGCAAGCGGGCCGCCGAGACGCTCTTCATGGATTATCACCGAGCCAACCGGGTGAACGTGCGGATCGTGCGGATCTTCAACACCTATGGCCCGCGGATGCATCCCTACGACGGCCGCGTCGTCTCCAACTTCATCCGTCAGGCCCTCTGCGGCGAGCCGATCACGATCTTCGGCAGCGGCGGCCAGACCAGGAGCTTCTGTTATCGCGATGACCTGATCGAGGGCATGATCCGGATGATGAACGGCCCCGACGACTTCGTGGGGCCGGTGAACATCGGCAATCCGGGCGAGTTCACAATCCGGCAACTCGCGGAGTTGACGTTGGAACTCTCGGGATCAAAGTCGCAGTTGATCGAGAAGCCGCTGCCGGTAGACGATCCCGAACGACGTCGGCCCGACATCACGCTGGCCAAGCAGAAGCTCGACTGGGAGCCGAAGGTACCGCTCCGCGAGGGGCTGGCGAAGACGATCGACTGGTTCCGTTCGGTGAAGCTGGAACACTTCCGGGCCCCGACACCGAACTGGTGATTTTCCCTCCCCCGTGGCGGCAAGTTTTCAACTTGTCCGTGTCCTCGTCCCCCGCCCGCCGAAAACCAACCGTTTTTGGCCTTCGTCCGCTCCGGCTGATCGGTTACTCTCCCGCCCCCGCCCGTTGGCGAATACCAATCGCATGTCCAGCAGGAGCTCCATCATGAACCGCCAGGAACTCTCGGCGCTCGTCCTCGAATTGCTTGAAAAGGAGACGGGGGAATCCTATCCCGCCCTCCACGATTCCACGTCGCTTCGCGATGGTCTCAACCTCGACTCCCTCGACATGGCCGGTCTTGTACTCCACATCGAGAGCCACTTCGGTATCGAGGTCGAAACGGAACTGCTCGAAAAGGTCTCCACCGTCGGCGACCTGCTCAACGTACTCGAGCAGAAGATCGCCGCTCAGGCCGCCAAGAAGGCTGCCTGACTGTTCGCGGAGTTCGCCAACGAACAGACGATCGGCATGTCGAGCGACGCCGCCCACATAGTGAGCCCGTGCAGCGACCCCACACAGGCCGCCTGACGCCATGCCCCCCGTCACTCCGCACCCACACCGTTTACCCCATTCCGACTCAATCCATTCCCCAGGAGTTTTCCCGATGACCACCATGCCCTTTGCAAGTCAGTCCAGTTCATCCACCGCCACTCGCCACACGCCACCGCTGACGGTCGCTGCGATTGACGAGATGCTTGAATATCTGGTGGCCCATTGGCACAAGGTCGAGCCGGCTCATCAGGAAGAGGGCCGAATCTGCGATCTCCACCGCTTTAATTTCCTCCTCTGGCACGAGGAAGACATCGCCCGTTCACCGGAGGTGACCGATGCCCGGATCGCGCAGGTGAAGCGGGCGATCGACAAGTACAACCAGGCCCGCAACGACGCGATTGAGAAGACCGACGACTGGCTGATCGAGGAACTGGCCCGTCGTGGGATCGCAGCGGGTCCGACGGCGCCGGCGGCCACGGAGACTCCGGGTGCCGCGATCGACCGGCTCTCGATTCTGGAACTGCGTCGGTTTCACATGCAGGAGCAGATTGACCGTGCTGACGCCACGCAGGAGCACCGCGAGAAGGCGGCCTCGCGGATGGCGGTGCTCGACATGCAGCGGGCGCACCTGATCGAGGCGCTTCAGCGGCTCATCGGGGAGATCTTCGCGGGCCAGCGGCCGCTGCGGGTGTTCCGCCAGATGAAGATGTACAACGACCCGTCGATGAACCCGTATCTCTACAAGGCGGCTGACAAAGCGGCCACGCGAACAGCTGCGTGAGCCGTTTCGTCCGTCGTGAAGCTCATAAAAGCCCGGAGCGTCAGCGATGGGAAAATCCGGCTCGGCTCAAGAAGCCACCCTCGCTCGCGCTTCGGGCCTCTATCTGGGAGGGAAAGCTCCACAGCGACCCACGGCCAGTCAGCGGCGCATGTGGTCGGGGGCGACCTGCATCGTGGAGCTGGCGATCACCAGCAGGGCAATGGCCGGAATGGCCATCACTCCAACCATCAGCGTGGTGAAGGATTCAAAAGTGAACATGACTGCACCTCCCTGTGGGCGATCGAAGAGATCATTCGTGATCCGCATTGCCGAAATGATACGCATAAGCCCGGCGTTTGGTTCACGCCGCCGGGCTAAGGTTGCGATTTTTTAAAGGCGACGTTCTGGCGGACTCATGATGCACCGTCCGTCGCCGCCGCACTGGCAGCTTTTTCGCGCTGCTCCTTCTTGCGTAGCTTCATCTCCTTCTCGCGTTTTTTCTTCTTCCGTTCCTGCTTCTTCGGTTTGGAGTCGCGGACCGTCGGCTCTGCTTGCTCCGCATTCCAGCCGTCGTAGAGCTTCTGCAACTCGGCCACCCGACCCGGTTCGCTCGCTGCGAGATCCTTCTGCTCCCCGACGTCGGCGGCGAGGTCGTAGAGTTCCGGTCTGCCGCTACCTCCCTTTGACACGACGAGCTTCCAGTCGCCATTGCGTACAGCCCACTGTTCGCCGAACCGCCAGCACATCGTCTCGTGCGGCCGTCCCTCCGTCTTTCCCGTGAGGAATGGCACGAGATCGACGCCATCGAGGCGTGCCGCGGCATCGATCGGATGGCCCGTCGCCGCAAGAATTGTCGGCGTCACATCAAGGTTCATGACGGGCAGGTCATAGGTCCTTCCCGCCGGCAGTCGGCCCTTCCACTGCACGAGGAACGGCACCCGTGGTCCACCCTCGTACGTATTCGACTTGTATCCCCGGAGAGGGCCGTTCTGCGACGTGGTGCCTTGCGTGGGCCCGCCGTTGTCGGCGATGAAAAAGATGAGCGTGTTCTCCTCCTGGCCGCGGTCACGCAGCGTGGTCAGCACTTTTCCCACGGCGTCGTCCATGGCGGAGAGCATGGCCGCGAACAGTTTCCGCTTTGGATCGATGATGGTGGGGAACCGGTCAAGGTATGCCTGCGGTGCCTGGAGTGGAGCGTGCTGGGCGTTAAAGGGGAGGTAGAGGAGCCACGGGTCCTGCTTGCGTTCCTTGAGCCAGGTGACGGCCCGCTCGGCGTAGGCGTCAGTCGTATAGAAGGCAGGGTCGTCGACTTTCGTGACGTCGGGCGACTTCCGCGAGTCGATGAAATCGGAGGGATGGAAAAACGGGGTGTTCGCGAGTGTGCCGTAAAACTCATCGAAGCCGCGGGCCGTCGGCCGATACTCGGGACCATAGCCGAGGTGCCACTTGCCGATGCAGACCGTGTCGTAGCCGAGCGACCTGAGTCGGCTTGGCAGCGTGGTCTCGCGAAGCGATAGGCCGGTGCCACTTTTTGCTCCGGCGATGGCGTTGAACTCGTGGCCGAACCGCGTCGGGTAGCGGCCGGTCATCAGTCCGGCTCGGGAGGGGCTGCAATAGGCGGCGGCAACGTAGCCCTGCGTGCAGCGGATACCGTTGGTGGCGAGCGAATCGATGTGGGGAGTGGGGATGTCCTTGCTGCCTTGGCAGCCGAGTTCGCCCCAGCCGAGATCGTCGGCGTAGAAGATGATCACGTTCGGTGCGGCGCTGGCGGTGGCCACCCAGACGCAGGCCGCGAGACAAGCAAAACACGCGAGCAGCACAGGAGCGAAAGAGCCCGACGACACGATCCCACACCTCAAGCGCATCAGGGCATCTCCCAAAACGTGGCACGACGTAAACGCGACAGACGCGATAGTCGACAGAGTATGCTTTGAACGCACTGAACGGGAAAAGGTTTCGCGTGGGCTGGGTCGTGCGGCCTCGCGGCCGCCGATCCTTGTTGCAGCGTCCCGGGGCACGTATCATCGGCAAGGCCTGATAGTAGGGCTCTGCGAAGGCCCGCCCCGTGGATTCCCGTGTAGAATTCTCCGTGGATTGCTGGCCCCTTCATTCGCCCTCGTAGCTCAGTTGGATAGAGCGGAGCTTTCCTAAAGCTCAGGTCGCAGGTTCGATCCCTGCCGGGGGTACTGATTTTCCGCGTCATTCGCGACGTCTAGCGATTTTTCGCGGGATTCGTGAAGGGCTGACGGCTCCTGATGGCCGCTGACGGCCGCTGAGGGTGCCGGGTAAGGTGCCGGGTAACCGGCGGCCCGCTCGAAGTCGGCGTCGGTGACCTTCAGGTAGTGCCGGCGGCGGATCCGTGAGCTGTTGCCCATCCAGGCGTCGACCACGTGGGACGGGTAATCACGTTCCAGTTCATCCGAGCAACTGCCACGTAGGTTCGTAAAAGTCTTCTCCCATGACTCCAACCCGGCCTTCTCGATGATCCGGTTGCCCTCGGTGCCGAGGTTCGGTCGGCCCACTGCCCGCGGCACCACGTGCCCCTGCCCACGCTCGCGCTCCCGATACGCCCGTTCGAGATAGGGGCGTAACGCAGGAAAGATCGGGACGACGCGAAATCTCCGGCCAACGTGATGCTCCGTCTTCGAGGAGTAGATCGTGAACCGATTCCGCTCCCAATCGATGTCAGCCCATCGCATCTCAGCGATTTCGGACGGTACGCGGGCACCGCCGTACCTTGCCAGCGCGAAGATCAGCTCCCACTCGAGATCCGGGCAGGCCGCGATGACGAGGTCGATCGTTTCACGCGGGATGAACTCAATCCGCTCCTCGTTCGTCTGGGGACCGCAGAGTAGGTCGGCGAACGGATTCTCCGATATCAGCCGGCGACGGCAGGCTGCCTTCATGAACTCCTTCGCACGCCGCAGGTCGACCGAGACGGTTGCC
>JAPLNQ010000276.1:0-6297 GCA_026401075.1 Planctomycetia bacterium | reverse complement strand
GTAGTCGTCGCCGTCGCCTGGCGTAATCGACTCGAGCGTCCGGTCCTTGCCAAAATACTCCTCCAGCAACCGCCTCGACCGCTGCTCGTTTCTGGCAGTGGTCTTCTTCTCCCGCGGTCGGGCTGCAAACAGTTTCGTCAGATGCTCCCCGAGGGTGATGGCGTGCGCGGGCTCGTCGGTCGGCCTTGCCCGCGGCGGTACCAGCTCAGCCTTTACGAGCTTGTCGTAAAGCCAGTCCTCGATCCGTGCTAGCCATGCTGCTGTGTCAGCGTCCACCGGGCAGCCGATCGCCTGTGCCGCCGCAATGGCGTTGACCCTGTTGCGAGTCACCTCCGCTTGCTGCTTGGTAACTGCACCGAGCCGGATCGTGCACGTCGGCTTCCGCTTGCGTTTATGAACGATCCGGTACGCCGTCGTCGTCTTGCCACTTCTCAACTTGTACTTTTCAGAACTGAGTGTTGCCATACTTTTTCTCCATGAGTGAACACCGAAAACAGAACCTCCATCCATGAGCTGCTTGTGGTTGGCCGCACGGGTCGCCTGACCTATGCCGATTCGTCATGCTGCGACTCTCGACGGGCAGCCCATGCGTCGAGCGAGGCGACGCGGTAAAGAACCACGTTGCCTTCCTTGAATCGCCGCAGTTCGCCTGCCTTGGTCAGCCGTTCGAGCGTCGAGAGGCTGACGCCGAGGGCGTCAGCAGCCTCCTGCGGCCGGAGTGTGATCCGGGGAACCGGACTACTGCTCTCGCTGCTGTAGATGGTCTTTGAATCCATGCCGCACCTTGCGGGCGCACGGCCCGCATACCGCTACGGGTTCGCATACACAGCGAATCCCGTCGTCATAGGTGCTATTGTCGAGTGCGACGGTCGGATTCGCCGTCACAGCAGCGCCCACGCTGCGCCCGTGCTCAACTCGGCGCCAGCATGGCGCGTCCGCGGCACATCAGCCGCGTTTCTTCGGCTTTTTCTTTGCGACGCGTTTCTTCCGCGGATTTGCCGGACACTCTTCCCAACAAAAGCCTTCGCCGTCGCCGGCGCAGAAGAATCGAATAGCCTTCAGCCCCTTGCTCAACGACTCAATGGTGCGTCGTCGTGTGGAGCTATCGCCACCGCTCGTAATCGGATCATCGATCCGCCGAGGCCAGCCGTCCGACTCGAAGCTATCGAGAATGGCTACGATGTTCTCGGCCCCCCGTGGCCTGGAAATCCGTCTGATAATGGCGTTGCCAAACCACAGTTCACCGCTGGCCTTGAGCCAACGCGGCACGATCGCTGGCGGGCCATCTTCATTCAACGCATTGATCAGCGACTTGCGGGTTGGCGTGTCCAGCCAATCAAGCTCATAGGCGATGTCGACGATGGCCCGGTTGATCGACACGCCCCGCACGGTGCTCCACATGCCTGCGGTCCGGCCATGATGCTTCCAAGCTTGATACACGTCGCCGCCGAGCGTCTGCCGTTCCGCGTCGGTGAAGAGTCCATCCCAAACCGCCGTCGCTACGGCGGGCCCTCGGATCTTCACCGCGAGTTCATCGATCGTCTTTTTCAGCTTTGGCTGTAGGTCGGATCGGCGGCCGCCGCTTTTCTTTGCCATGGTCGCGTTCCTGCTCCACCGCCGCCAGCACGAGCCGTGCCAGCATATCGATCAGTTCTGTCTGTGCTCGAGCGACGGCGATCATCTCGCCGCCCCCGCCATCGGCCTCGATTGTACTGCCCGCTGTCGTGGGCTTCTGCCGTTCTCGTTTCGACTTCATGATTGTTCCTGTGGGATAAAAAACGCCGATGGCGCGGGCAGGGCGATCGCTCGTCCGGTGCACCGCGCCATCGGCCCGTGTGAATTCCTAGTCAGGCCGCCTTCCGTCGGCGGTGCAGCCGCGAGTCGTCGTGGCTGTCCCAGTCGACGCCGTAATCGGCCAGATCAACCGCGTCCTCAGCGGGGCCGTCGGCCACGAGCGCGTGCTACCGATTCGGGCGCCGACCTTCCGGGGCGAAACCCGGCCAGCAGAATGAAAACCGCGGCGGCGGACCAGTGTGATGGATTCGCTGAGCGCGGCGGCAACTGCGGGCGTCCGGTCCGTTCTGCTGGTTGAGGCCCCTGACAATTTAGTTACGCATAGCTGCGCGGCTTAGACAGCACCTCGTCGGGTTATCCCTGCGCCCACACCTTCGAGTACCCGCTGGCTGGCTGAAACACCATCTGCTGCACGGTGTCCGTCGTCGTGACGGCACTGGTGCAGATCCGCTTACGGGCCTCGGCGAGCGTCAGGGGGAACGTCTCCAGCTTCTTCGCGAGGCTCTTGGCCCGGTACTGGGAATCACAGACCCACTCCTGCCCGTCATCGTCTTTCCATTTCGCTGGCCCGTTATGCTTCTCCAGGTCCTTCTGCCCTATGTAGTGGTTGGTCTGGACGAGAAACTCTTCCTTCAGTGGCCGGCGTCTGTAGCTATCGCCAAGGCCAGTAATGACGGTGTGCTCGGTAGGCTTTGTGCCAACGACATGCGCGAAGAAGCTCGTCATGGTTTGGTACCCCTGCAGATCAGCTACGACCTGCTTGAAGCTCCCCATCTTGTCGCACACATTCCTGAGCCGCTGGAGCACGGGCCACTGGAAATAGCTCGATGTGGCGCCCTCCATCGGGGCTTGGTTGATCGTCACGGCCCACTTCCCGGGACAGAAAGCCGAGACCACCCCGACGCAGCCCAGAACGCTGACGCTCGTGTAGCTCTCCCGCCCCCTATGAAACCTGACGAGTCTGGTGTGCCTACCTGTGCTGCGCGGCCAGACCATATTCCTGACGAGCGTTGGGGCGCCGTCGATATTGCACGAGTAGCTCGAACAGCCGACCGCCCCGTAGATCTCGGCCATCTGGCAGCCGTCGTACATCAAGTTGCCCAGCACCACGTGGCTGAGCGGCTGGTCAGCGTGCTTGGCAATAGACCTGATCTCAGCCACGTATTCTTCGCCAAACCGGGCCGCGATCATGTCCACGACTCTGCCCCCAAGGCCCGCGACCCCCTTTCCTGCCGCTATCACGAGAGGCCGAATGTAGGCAGGGTAGCTATCCGCTTCCGCGACGCACAGCTTCACGCAGTCATCGAGCAGTCGGCCTATATTTTTCCCCTCTTTCTGGGCAAGGTGTTTCCAGCGGGACTCGGGGGGGGCTTCAAGGTCGATGTCGTAGGTGTCGCAGGTGGTCTTTTCGTAAGGGGTGAGCTTCATGGGAGTGTGTTCCGTGGGTTGGATTAGATTCAACTTTCACCGCGCCGCCACCCTGCAGGTCCCACCAAGGCACGTGTAGCGAGAGGGATGGCATGATCTTGGTGTCTGGTACTCGTATTCCTGGACTTTCTCTGTGCTGATCTTCCAGTAGCCGTTTTCTTTGATAACGGCCACCAGTGAGACCACGTCATACTGGCTGTCGGAGAGTTTGGCCCGGTACCTGACGGCCAGTTCACTCTTTGTTTGACCTTCCTTGATCACATGGGCGTCCAATACGTCCATCGCTATGTCATGCCGCGCAAAGAGCAGTGCAGTGTCCTTGCGAAGCTTTTTCTGGGAGCCGGTGACGAAGCAATCCAGAAAACCATCGAGGTTTTCCGAATTTGCCATTTCAGCAGCCTGGCTCACGCAGGTGCGCGGATCAGTCTGCTCGAGCGTTTCTAACGCCATCCGTAGCCGTGCCGGAGACGCCCCATGTGCTGAAGAGTCACCCTGAAACGAGGACTCAATGAGGTCGTCGGCGGCACGGATAGGTAGGTCAAGCAGGAGCAGGCCAATCAACAGAAGCACGGGAGTCTTTTTGGTCAGGAGTGTTGGCAGCCTCATGGGCTCCTCCGGCGTTAAGGGACCGCTTGTGATACGTGCACAAATCCCCGCACGGGACGAGCGTCTCCCTCGCGGGGGGCATTATGGCCTTTTACCTCAGGAACGTCATGCCCCTGGCAGTACAGGAAACTTTTACTGACCGGATGGCCAAGCTTGGTCCACGACCGACCGGATTCCTGCCGGCAATCTCCACCACTGTGTCGGGATTAGGTAGCAAATCAGCCCCCAGTTCGACGTCCCCTAATCGATTTGGCAGCGATTTCCGGGGGTGCCGGCACCGACCGGACTGGCCGTCCTCCGCGCCAATCGTCACTCGGCCGTGGCAGACGCCATCGCCGCGGCGATCTCTTATGGGTAAAGCAACAGCACCTGGCACTCGGGGCAGCGTGCTGACCAGTGATGCTCGGCCACTGGCAACCTCACCTTGCGGCTGCAGGAAAAACACCTTGCTGTCAATTTGCATCGAGGAGTTGCAGGCGGTTTGTGATACCTAAAAAAAGGCGGCCGGGGTGTGTTTCAACCCCGGCCGCTCTTTTGCACGCCGGCGATCAACCCGCCCAGGCTCGACACGCTGCCCGATAGCCGCATGACGAGCACGAGATCGTAGACGGCGCAGGGTAGAACACACCCGCTTGAACAGCCCGCCAGACGCTTTCTACACCCGCTAAGGTGCGTTTCACGGCGGCTGGCGTGACCTCCCGGACGTGCTCCTCAATGACCGGTTCCTTGGTCTTCGTGAGCACGAGGAACCGGGTTTGGATAGTCTTTCCAGCGCTGATCTCCGAGGCCAAGTGCGAATACAGCAGGAGTTGCTCACTGGAGTCCTCGATCTGCTCGGCCGACCACTTTCCCCGTGAAGTCTTGATGTCCGTGATCACAAGCGAATCTGAGTCTTCCGTGAGCAGGTCGACCCTCCCGTACAAATCCGGCACGCCCTCGACCAGCATGCCGCGAATCTCTTCCTCGACGCCCAGCACACGCCCTTGAACGCTCGCCGCGGGGCTGTTCAAGAAGGCCGTGAGCATTTTTCCAGCCAGAGCATCCAACGAGGCCCGGGTTTCTGCGCTGCCAAACTGGATCGCGTCCGGATCATGCGGCAGCCATGCGGACCTGTAGGCGAACATGAGCCGCTCGACGTTGGGTCGCTCTTCGCCGGACAGGATCGCTTGGAAGTGCTGTTCGACGGCCGAA
Organism: Planctomycetia bacterium; assembly: GCA_026401075.1. GTDB lineage: Bacteria > Planctomycetota > Planctomycetia > Pirellulales > UBA1268 > CAMCQY01. The sequence goes on along the minus strand of JAPLNQ010000276.1, from coordinate 1,278 downwards.
TGAATCCCGGTGCCGAAGATCAACGCCGCCGAGACACTTTCCTCGGGCAGACCGTCGACGTACCGGAACTTGTACTTGAGAGGGCAGGTACGAAACGTGGAGATGGCCGACCAACTCACGTAGTCCCGGCCGGTGAGTTTTTTGGCGACCTCGTTGGCGGGATTGGCGGGCTTCGCGGGCGTGATCACCGGCAGCAACTCAGCGTTGGCGATCATCGAGCACCCCCAGCCACTGCATAGGTCCCGTTGCCGTTGGTGCCGGGGCTGGCTGCGGGTTCGTCACTCTTCAGTTCATCGATGAGGTTGCTGGCCTGCCGGATGCCCAGTTCGTCTGCTGCCTGGAGGCCGAAGCGTTCCCGGAGCAGGCCCACGAGGTCGATCTTTCGGCGAGCACAGATGGCCCTAAGAGCACGAACCTGCGAAGCAGTAGCGGGACGAGGACTGGAGACGTTGCGGAAGACGGCATGGTTAGTCGCACGTGTCTCGGCGCCTTTGGCCGCGACCGCAACGCCCCGAACGGCCGGACTGGTGCGGACCTCGATGACTTCCTGCGGATTGGCGTGGGGCCTGCTGGATTCTTCCGGGCCGTGGCTCGTGAGTCGGGCGATCTGGTCTTTAACAGCCTGCTCGCACGACTGGTAGGCCCTCTGGACGACGATCTGAAAGCCTGCGGTGTCCGTGAGCAGGCTGGAATCAAGTTCTGCCTCGATGGTGCAGGAGGCCGAAGCACTGGAGAAGCCGGGCAGACCGACTTTCTTCGAGACGCCGGCATGGAGTTTCAGCATGGGGATGAAGTTCCTGTTGGGTGGTTGGTTGGATTGTTGGGTTAGAAAAAGCGACGGGCGTGGGTGCAGGAAGGCTTGGGCACCTCCACCACACTCCACGCCCGTCACTTATGGGATCGCGGTTCTCGTCAGTTCAGCAGCAGCAGATCACGCCGCTCGGGCCACCTGCTTCTTCACGCCGTCACCCTTCTTGGCCTTCTTCCGGGCCTTCAGCGTGCTCGTGAAGAACGGCTCACGACATCCGAAGCCGAGCGAGTCCCAATCGACCGTCCCAGTTTCCGGGAGGTCGACCAGATCAAGCATGCATTCCGGGTCGAGGTCAGCACCGGAATCCGCAGGACCAGTCAGCACGAAGCCACGCCGGCGGATTTCGTGCTGGGTCTCACCGGTGACATGGGCCACGGCGTCGATCAGTTCGAGGTCACTCATGACAGAGCATCTCCATAGAAAAGGTGAAACAGGGACAGGAAACACGCCCGGCAGCCAGAGGGGCT
>JAPLNQ010000171.1 GCA_026401075.1 Planctomycetia bacterium | reverse complement strand
GCCCCACGCGTCGTCAGGCTTGACGTTGGGATTGATCTGCTTCTCGTCGGCGATCACGACGGGAAAGAGCAGCCGGGCCAGATCGCCGCCACGGGCCGGGTAGTGCGTTCCGGCCTTCACGGCATCGGCTGGCACGTTGACGTTTTGACTGCCCACGAGCCGCGACTCGCCATCAATCAGCGCCTCGTGCCAGAGCATGATCGGCTGATGGGGAGACGCCTCGGCATCCCCCTCTTCGATCGGAATACCGTCTTCGTCGACCAACTGGGGCTTGCCAGTGACCGGATCGAGGGTGGGCATGCCGAACAACGTCGTGTGCCGGCGACCCTGGCGATCAGTCACGAGCGACTTCGCGACGTCCTGCGCGGTGAAGTGGGGGGACAGAAACGCGTAGTCGGCCACGGCCGGAGCCTCGCCCAGCGAGCCTGGCTTGTACCTGACGTCCCAGCGATCCATCTGCAGGCTGTGGCAACCACCGCAATTATATTGCTCAGCCACCTTGAGCCCGGCAATCCGCGCCTCTTCGCGGGGAGACGGCTGGTAGATGAACTGCGGTGCCGGAGGCTCCGCCACCAGCCCCAGGACAAACGTCATGACAGCCTCCCGCTGCTCGTCGTTAAACGGGAACTTCGGCATGCGGTAGCGTTCGTTATAGCTCTTATTTTCCGCCTTCTTGTAGTCGTAGCTGCGCGGGGCGCGGAGCTTCTGCCAGAGGAAGCCCTCACGCTCGTGGGCCATCAGCTTCTCGAGGAAGAAGCCGGTCGAGGGATCGACCGATTCAGGTGAGAAGTGCTTGACGGCGGTGGATGCATAGGCCAGATCCGGCGCCAGCGGCTCGTCCTGTGGAATGGCATGCTGGGGACCGGTATGCGGCGCCACTGGGTCGGGATGGCCACTGCCAACCGCTGCGTGATCTCCGGAACCGTGCCCATGTCCGTGCTTATCGGCGAGTTGATGCATCACAAAATGCGACACCTGCTCGAAGGCGATCTTCGACGAATCCTTGCGGCCCCAGTCGGCGAGTGCCGCACCAGCGGCCTTCGAGTCTTCGAAACCCGGGATGTCGTGACAGGAGGCGCAGGACAGTTTTGCGAGCGTCTTTTTACCGACGTAGTGGAGCAGCGTGGCATCACGGTCTGCGGCCGCCATGCCCAACAGCATCTGTTCGTCGCCGATTATCTTGGCCTGGTCGGGACCGAGACCATTGACGAGAACCTCCTCCGCACGCGCGGTGGGGAAGCGGTCCTTGAGATACATCAGGGTCAGTTCGTCGAGGGCTTTTCGCTCGTCGGTCGTGAGCGAGTTGGCGGCCGGGATCTCCTTGGCCTTCCAGTCTTCAGTCGATCGCAGCAGGTAGGCCGTGGCGTCCGAGGCGGGATCGCTCACCTTGCCATCGGGCAGCGTCACGGGCTCGAGCAGCACGTTCGGCATCAGGGTGCGAGGATGGTAGCTGGAAGGGTCGCGAAGCCAGCTGTAGAGCCATGCCGCGCCCCGCGGATTCGAGGCCACCTTGGCGCCGATCCGCGTCAGGTTCGGCCCATGCGTGCTCGTCGCTTCGGGGAAGTCCGCATGCTGATGGCAGGCCAGGCAGCCGCGGACCTGGAACACCTTCTTGCCCCTCTCGATGTCGGGGAGGGCCGTGATGCCCGCGTAGGGCTTCACGTAGTCGAAGGGCTGACTCGAATTCTGCAGGTAGGCGATCATCGAGCGGATTTCGAGCGGCTCGTACCGCATCGACTCCTCGAGCCCCTTGCCCTCAAGGTGCTCCCACAGTCCGAAGAATCTCGGCATCTTGGTAGAGGGACGGAAGTCCTGCGGGTTCCGCAACCACGCATAGAGCCAATCGAACCCCACCTTGCTGGCAACGTGCCTGAGCGAAGGGCCAACCTTCGGCAGCGTGCCCGGGGTCTCTGGATCCTTGAGGAGCGAGGCGAGCTGATGACTGCGGGCCGAAAGCTTGGCGTCGTCACCCGCGACCGCATCGCGTTCGATCATCTCGCGGAGACGATCCCGCGACTGGCGGCCGTCCGGGCTCGAACGAACATCCTCGACCCAGCGGACCGCGGTGGAGCCGAGCGCGGCCAGACCGGCATCGGAGGAGAGGGCCTCGGCCACCTCGTGGTAATTGGGCGACAGCCGCATGTCCGGGCCGATCCGCTTGTCGGGCCCCGACCAGCCGTTGATCTCGTGGCATCCGTAGCAGCCGTACTGGCGGATCAAGTGATAGCCTTCGACGAGCTTCGGGGCAGGCGGCTCGGGAAACCGCTCGCTCGGTTCGAGATCGACCACCTGATGATGGCACTTCAGGCAGCTCGATTCCTCGAACCGCTGCGGCAACATCGGGTAGATCCAGTGATGGTTGTTGAACCAGCCCTGTTCGACATGCCATTCATGCCCCTGCTTGGGCGTGTTGGGAGAGTGGGAGGACCACTTGAAGCTCGTCGCACTCCCCTGCCCCTGATGGCAGACCGTGCAGCCGAAGGTCTGCATCGGATGCGGACTGGTCGAGCCCACAAAGAGATCGAGCTTCGGATGCGTTGAATAAGGCTGCGGTACGCCGCGCTTCACCAAGATTTCGAGCGGCTTGCCCCACTGGGGTGTCTCGAGAAAACCGGCCGCCGCCACCTTCCGCGCCAGCGTTTTTCCACCGTTGATGTCCGCGATCACGTCACCAGCCAAAAGACCCGCGGCCGCAGCCGGCGATTCCGGCAGCACCACGCTGACCGTCGGGGCCTCGGCGTCGAACAGTCCACGCGGGGCAAGATGGAAGCCGTAGGCATCCTCGAGTTGCTGATTGCCGTCGCCATCGACCGTGAGCCGCTCGGGAGCCTTGGCCGGCGTCTGGAGTGAGAGCGTGACGGTTTCTGTCTGCCTGTAGGCGGGCTCGGTGGGCGCGCCAGCAACAGACTTATCCATGCCCTTGTGGCAGGTGATGCAGCGGTCGAACCGTGCCACGTCGCGGAAATTGTTGTTGAGCGTGAGCTGCGGAAGCCAGATCTGGTCGATCCGCAACGGTCCGTTGAAGGCATCCAGCACAGGCAATTCGAGGAGCGTCTTACCGGCATTGGGCGCCCTGGCCTTCAAGGCTTTGGCCAACTGGTTGAGCTTCGAGCGATGATCGGCGAGCGTCTTGGCGGCCGCATCCTCCCCGGCAGTCAGTTTTTTGAGGGTGGCCTCGAGCGTTTTCCGATGGGTGTTGGCGGTCTGAAAGTTCAGCGTGGCGGTCGCGACCTCCGCCCGCTTCGAATCGGCGAGCGACAGGAGCGACACCAACTTTTCCTGCGATGCCTCTTCGGCCACGCCGAGTTCGTAGTCCGCCCGACCCTTATCGAGTTCGGCCTTCCGGAGCTTGAGCGCGCCGGCCAACAGGTCTTCGCGAAACTTCGCCCGCTGGGCGATATCACGAAGCCGGGCGAGCAGGTCTCCGCGGAGCACAAGTCGCTCGGCTGCATCGGTCTGCGTTGTGAACTGGTCGATATCGAGCTGGGCGCGGTCGGCGGCCTCGGCGTCGGCCGGCACGGTGCGGACCTGCTTGAGAAATGCCTCGGTCAACGCCGGATCGAGGTCAGCCCGGCGTGCTTCGGCAAGGCTTGCCTCGAACTGCTCCGACTGCTGCACAAAAGACCGCGAGTCCTGCTCGTCCACGCGGGCCGCTGCCGACCAGGTCTCAAGTGCCCGAAACTCCCGCTGGTACTTTTTCCAGGGCCGATTGTGATCTGAGACCAGCATCATCACCGTGGACAACAACAGCAGGATCGCCGTCACGCCGAACACGACGTGCAGCGCCTTGAGATTCCGCCAGGTTTGTTCTGTTGCAGGCATGTGAGTTGGAGCGACGGGGACTGTGTTTGAGAGAGAGGCCGCGAGGCGTTCAGCCGGTTTTGGTCAGCAGACGAAGCCGGGCGAAAAGACCGCGCCCGACACTAGAAATTCAGTGAGAATTCAGGAATGCTCACGATGTACTTGAGATTGAGAGTCCAGCGCAGAATCATCTTCAGCGGCAGCGAGAGCATCAGCAGCATGAGGTTGGCCATGATCATGTAGCGGACGAAGCCCATCTTGGCGAAGAACTGCCGGAACACCGTCACCGCCAGCAGCGGCGGCAGCAGCACGAGATAGGCGCCCAGCAGAATCAGCCCTGGCGACTCCCTCAGCAGGATCGTGCCCACCTGCACAAGGGTGCCGGCGCCCTGAGGCGCCCGCGGCAGCGGCCGATCGAGCAGGTTGACCCAGAAAAACTGCGGCAGGTCGACGTTGTTGAGCACCTCGACCTTGTAGGGCGTCCAATACTCGAACGGGCCGAAGAAGTTCCAATTGGGCCCGCGGAGGAACGTGCCCAGAATGATCAGCGTGATCCAGAGTTCGAAAAAGCCAAACTGGTAGACCAGGTAGCTGAATTTTCGCTCTTCGATCGAGTAGTAGCCGTTGCCCTTCTTGTTGAAGTCGAGGTAGGGCATCGCCATCAGGCCGAACACGACCATGCTCGGCAGCACGACACCCGCATACCACGGGTCAAAGTAGACGAGCATTTCCTGCAGGCCCAAAAAGTACCACGGCGCCTTCGACGGATTCGGCGTCTTGACGCTCGAGGCAGGCTCCTCGAGCGGTGCCTGGAGAACAAGTGCCCAGACGAGCAGGAAGGCCGACACGGCCACCATGCAGATCAGCTCCGTGTAGACCAGATCGGGCCACACGAGCACCTTCTCGTCGTTGAGCTTCTCCATCGGCGGAAGCCCCTGCTTGATCCGCTCGTCGTTCACCACGGCCTGGCTGGTGGCGACCCAAGTGAAAAAAGCCAGCATGAACACGAGTCCTACGATCGGCACGTTGTCGGGCTTCATCACGATCGAGGCGAAGTTCTCGTCGGCCATCGATAGCCCCATCAGGATCAGCAGGGCGTTGAGGACCGTCCAGGCCACCATCGGCTTCACAAAGAACTTGCGAAACACGAAAAGCACCGTGAGCAGCGCCGTGGTGCCGAGCGTGTAGAGCACCGGCCCGGATAACGCATTGACAAGCTTCCGAGCCGCGAGCGGCAGCGACGGCACGAGCGTGGCAGACCCCGAGAGCGCCAGACTGGCGAGGATCAGCATCACGCCAGCCACGGCCGCCCAGACGAACGCCCAGCCGAGTTGGTTCTTCCGCCGCCAAAGGATCAGAGAGGCGACGCCGTTCATGATCGCGATGAATGCGTAGTACCCGCCGAGAAACCCGGCGACGTCCTTCAGAAAAAAGCCGTTTGAGTGCATGGGATTCGACTTACAGCGGCCCGCTGATGCCGCCGTCCTTTCGCACGCGCCAGAAGTGGATTGCCAGCAGCAGCGATGTCGCCAGGGGAATGGCGATGCAGTGCAGCACGTAAAACCGGTTGAGCGTTTCTTCACCGACGAATCGGGCACCGAGCAGGCCGAAGCGGGCGTCGGAGCCGTCGGTGATCATGTCGATGCCGCCGATCGTGAGCAGCTGCTGCCCCGGCCCCTCGTAGCCGAGGATCGGCGTCGCGCGGGCCATGTTCGACCCGACCGTGATGGCCCAGATGGCAAGCTGATCCCACGGCAGCAGATATCCCGTGAAGGAGAGAAGCAGCGTGAGCAGCAGCAGAATCACGCCGATCACCCAGTTGAATTCCCGAGGCGGCTTGTAACTGCCGGTGAGGAAGACGCGATACATGTGCAGCCATGTCGTGATCACCATCGCGTGGGCCCCCCAGCGATGCAACTCCCGCAGGATGCCGAGGCTCGTCACGTCGCGGAGCGCGAGGATGTCGTTGTAGGCCCATTCCAGCGTTGGCCGGTAATAGAACATCAGCAACACGCCGGTGACCGTCTCCACCAGGAACAGGAAGAACGTCACGCCGCCCATGCACCACGTGAAGGAGAGGGCGATGCCCTGCTTCTTGATCGACACGGGATGGAGGTGAAGAAAGAAATTGGTGAGCATCACCACGATCCGATTCCGCCGGTCAAGCGGCATCGGATGACGGAAAATGCTCTTCCAAATCTGGGAGTTGCGGATCGTTTCGCCGATGGCCATAGAAGTAATTTCGTGGGAGGACTACGCCCCCGTTTTCTCGCTTGCCGAATGACTGGTTACACCGTGACGTAAGAATCGGGGTCGGCCCATTGGCCGAGTTCTTCCTGAAATGCCTTGCTCTTGTCGATTTCCAACTGACCGTCGTCCGAGATGCGGATGGCATACCGCTCCAGCGGACGCGGTGCCGGCCCCTCGAAGTTGATCCCGTCCTTGTAGAAGCCGCTGCCGTGGCAGGGGCACTTGAATTTCTGCTCGGCTTCCAGCCAGTTCGGCGTGCAGCCCAGGTGGGTGCAGACGGTCTTCAGGGCGTAAATCTGCTGCTGACCTTGGAAGTCGGCGTTCACGACCCAGACGCCATATTGCGGGACGAACTTTGTCTCTACCTTGCCGGCCGGGAAGCCCTCCCTGAAGCCGACCTTGAACCGGCTCGGCGGCTCGGCGAGCACGTTGGGGAACATGAATCGGGCTAAGCCGAGCGTAAACAGGCCTCCGGTGACCGACAACGCCGTGAAGCCCATCGCCATGAACGAGCCCATCGCGATTTCCAGGAAACCGCGACGATCTTCCTCACCGTCCTTCTTGGCGGCCGGCTTGGCGGGACGAGCTGGCATCGGCGGCGCGGCGCGGGCAACAGCTCCTTTTTCCACCGGCGCCGCTTTGGGCTTCGCGGCAGCCGCCTGGAGTTTGGCGGTGACATCCGGGGCCTCCGCCTTGCTAACGGGCCCAGGTTTGGCTCCACCACGGGCTGCGGCCAGAATGCTGCCGGTATCCCTCTGCACACCTGTTTTCGGCGCCGATGCTGCAGCGGCCGGCTTTGGCTTCGCGGCTGCGGCAGGCTTTGGCTTGTCCGCAGCGGCAGGCTTCGGCTTCGCGGCAGCCTCAACTACCGCCCCGTCACCGCCTTCCGCCTTTTTAGCACGGGCCGCCGCGAGAATATCGGCAACGCTCAGCCGTGCTCCACCAGCAGCCGTTGCAGCCGCCGGCTTGGCGGCGGGCTTCGCCTTCGGCCTGGCTTCAGCCTCGACGTGCGACGACTCCTCCACCCTTGCGACTGCCTGTCGTTCCGGGGATGCCTGCGGTTCCGAGGCCGACGGCGCGGCGGCACCGCCATCGCTTTTGGCCCGCGCGGCCGCGAGAATCTCTGCCACCGACATTTTCTTCTTCTCAGCCATCCGATAGCCTCGGCAAAAGTCTATGCCAGATACGCCGAATAGGCAGTCTTGAGGGAGCCCAGTTTGCCTGCCCGAGACATCCTCATTCCCACAAAAAGCTGGTTTCGGCCGCGATTGGGAGAGTTCGTGATTTTTTTCACGAACTTCCTCTTAAACTGTATCTCTGACTGCTTTGCTGTCAACGTTGATTGCCCTGGCTGGATGGAAATTCCGTGCAAATGCAGAGTGCCGTCCCGGCCGCAGCTGTGCGAAAGCCGGCCGAAAGAGTGCGGCCCGCTTGAACGAGGCCAGCCGCTGCCGTCACAATCCTCGCTCTGTCACTGGCCGATCGCACGCAGAGAGTGCCGCGAAAGGCGATTTGGCAGCGATTTGCCGCCGCTGCCTGCCGTCCACACCCCTGATTCGCCAGACACCGCGCGGACTCCCTGACTTCCTGGAAAGGACATTGCCCCGTGCCAGCATCACGCAACCCGACCGCAGCGACATCGCGTCGTGTTCTCGTGGTCGGAGGTGGCGGCCGGGAGCATGCGATCGCCTGGAAACTAGCCCGCGACGGCGCCGAAGTGCTCGTTGCCCCGGGCAACGCCGGCACAGCGGCCGTTGCGGAGAACGTCCCGATCGCCGCGGCTGACATTCCGTCGCTTGTCAAACTTGCTCAATCGCGGCAGGTCGATTTGACCGTGGTGGGACCGGAGGCGCCGCTGGTCGCCGGCATTGTCGATGCCTTCGATACAGCGGGCCTGCGAATCTTCGGCCCGACGGCGAAAGCCGCGCAGCTCGAGGGAAGCAAACTGTTCTGCAAGCAGATCATGCACCGCGGCGACGTCCCGACAGCGATGTTTCGCGAGTTTCGCGGCGTTGCCCGGGCCCGCGACTATCTCCAGGCACGTGAAGACATGCCGGTGGTGGTGAAGGCGGATGGACTCGCGGCCGGCAAGGGTGTGTTTGTGTGCAACGATCGCGCCGAGGCGTTGGCGGCCCTCGACAGCCTTGGGAACGATGAGCAATTTGCCGCCGCGACCAAGGGCATCCTCATCGAGGAACGGCTCGATGGGATCGAGGTGAGCGTGATGGCCATCACCGACGGCCGAACGATCGTCACGCTGCCGCCACTTCAGGACCACAAGGCCGCCCACGACGGCGACAGTGGCCCCAACACGGGCGGGATGGGAGCCTACTGCCCCGCCCCGTTCGTCGATGCCGCCATGCTGGCCGACATCGAGGCCAGGATTCTCGTGCCCACGGCGCACGCGATGCGGCGGGCGAAGGTGCCGTTTCACGGCGTGCTCTATGCCGGCCTGATGCTCACGGCACAGGGCCCCAAGGTGCTCGAATTCAACGCCCGCTTTGGCGATCCCGAATGCGAGGCGCTGATGGTGCGGCTGGAGTCGAGCCTGCTGGAACTGCTCGACGCGGCCGTGGACCGCCGGCTCGAGTCGGTGGAGCCGCCACGGTGGCGGGACGGGGCGAGCGTGACCGTGGTGATGGCATCGGAGGGGTATCCGGAGTCGGTCCAAAAAGGACGCGCCATCCGCGGGCTCGACGCTGCAGCCAAAGTGCCCGATGTCGAGGTGTTCCATGCCGCCACGCGGACCGTTGATGGCGGCGTGCAGAGCGACGGCGGCCGCGTGTTGGCCGTGACAGCCGTCGCCCCCTCGCTCGCCCGGGCAAAACTGCAGGCCTACTCGGCCGTCAAGGAGATCCGCTGGCTGGGAGCGTGGTGCCGCAAGGACATCTCCGACAAGGGGCTGGCCCGTGAGCGGGAATTGCTTCTGGCTGATGAAGCTTCGGCCGCCGGTGCCGCCGGTGAGCCGGCTGAGCCCGTCGCGGAGGAGTCCGCATGAGGCTGCGTGTCGGCATCGTCGGGCTGGGAAGTCAGTGGGAAAGCCGCCACCTGCCGGCGCTGCGATCCCTGGCCGACCGCTTCGAGGTCCGCGGCATCTGCGAGCAGGTGGCCCATCTGGCGAAGCGGGCGGCGACGGAACTCGGCACCCTGCCCGTGGACGGATTTCGTGCGCTGGCCGCACGGGACGACATCGATGCCATCCTCTACTTCGCCGACCAGTGGTATGGCGCCATGCCAATTCTCGCCGCCTGCGACCACGGCAAGGCGGTCTATTCGGCAATCTCGCTCCCCTTTGCCCCCGAGGACGCTCGCCTGCTGCGGCAGCGGGTCGAAGAGTCGGGGATTGCCTTCATGGCGGAATTACCCAGGCGGTATGCGCCCGCCACGGTGCGGCTCAAGGAACTGATCGCCACCCGGCTCGGCAGGCCGCGGCTGCTCTTCTGCCACCGGCGCGTGCCGCTGTCGGGAGCCGCCGTGACCGCACCGCCACGAGACCGGGCCAGCGAGGCCCGCGACCTGATGGAGTTGATCGACTGGTGCCGCTACGTGGCGGGAGCGGAGCCGACGAGCGTGGTCTCGGTGCGGCACGCGGAGGTGCCCGGCGGCGAGACCGATGACTACCAGATGATGAGCCTCGACTTCACACCAACAGAAGCTGGTCAGCTCGCTCCTGGCAATGGAACGCTGGCGCAGATCAGCTGCGGCTACTACATGCCGCGGCAGTGGGAGGAGGCGGTGGGATTCCGGCCGCCGGCCGCCCTTCAGGTGGCCTGCGAGAAGGGCATCGCGTTCATCGATCTGCCCTCGAGCCTGGTCTGGTTCGACGGGGTCGGCCGCCATCAGGAGGCGCTCGACAGCGACCGTCCGGTGGGCGAGCAGATGCTTCTGCAGTTTCACCGCAAGGTGACGAGCCTCGTGCGGGCGGTGAGCGGCCTGGACGACACGCTCAAGGCGATGCAGATCGTGCAGGCCGCGGCGACGAGTCAGTCGGAAGGACGCCGCGTGCAGGTGTGACACGCGGCCCGACTCACGCGCGGATCAGATGACGCGAGGATCAGATGACACGCGGCGCAGATCTCGCGCGGATCAGTTGTTGCTGAAATCGAGCGTCTTGCCCGGCTTCACGCCGAGCGGGTTCTTCACGAACCGCTGCCGGCACGCATCGCAGAGATCAAACCGCATCGATCGGGCGCCATCAGCGAGGCCCGCCGGCAGGTCTTCCTCATCGAGGCGTTCGAGCATCTCCTGCATCTCCTCGAGATGGTCGGCATCCTCTTGGGAGGCGACGTGCGGACCGTCGCCCTCGCAGCAGCCGTGGTCGGCGACATCGTCGACGGCCGGGAACACCTCGATCTTCACGACGTGGTGTACGTCCGCATGGGTGTCGATCGGACGCTTGCAGATGTCGCATGAGTAGTGAAGCATCGGTTTCTCCGCGGGGGGAACGAGTCCGGCCATGCCTCCGCCGGCGCGGCGTGAGCCGCCGACAGGTCGATGGCTCCACTCCGTCAGTGTGCCTGCTACCTCCGGCAAAGGCAAGCCGTCAGCCCATCCCTGCAATGACGAAATTTGGCACAGCGGCGGTCGGGCGACTAGACTCGGTCGAGGTAGAGGGTGCCCATCAAGGAACTGCCATGTCTACTCCGATGATGCCCGCCGCAATAGCTCCTGGGGCGCTGGGCTTAAGCGTGCTCGTGCTGAACCGTTCGTTCGTGGCGGTTCACATCACCAACGTCCGCCGGGCAATCACCCTGCTCTTCCGGCAGTTGGCGGAGGTCGTGCACATCGAGGAGGGGCAGTATGCCGCCCACTCACTCGATTCCTGGCGGGAACTGTCCGCCTTCCGCTCCAGCTTTCGCGGCCCCGACGAGGATTGGGTGCGGGCGGTCGGCTATGACCTGCAGGCACCGCGGGTGATCAGGCTCGTCTCCTGTGACCGGGGGCCTCGGCAGGGGCTGCGGTTCAATCGCCGCAACGTGTTCGCGCGGGACGGCAACCAGTGCCAGTATTGCGGCAAACACTTTCCAACGAGTGAACTCTCACTCGACCACGTCGTGCCCCGCAGCCGCGGCGGCATCACGAGCTGGGAAAACATCGTCTGCGCCTGCGTGGCCTGCAACGTCCGCAAAGGCGGCCGCACTCCGCCCGAGGCACGAATGAACCTCGTGCGGCATCCGGTCAAGCCGAAGCGGAGCCCCCTGCTCACCGTCAAACTCGGCAACCCGAAGTACGAGAGCTGGAAGAGCTTCGTCGACAACGCCTACTGGCTCGTTGATCTGCGTTAGACGATCACTCGCTTCGGCTCAGTGCTGCCTCCCGTGGCGGCAAGTTTTTAACTTGTCCGTGTCCCCTCGCGGATTCCACAAGTTAAAAACTCGTGGCCACAGGTCGAACTCCTTCGGCCTCGTCCTTCATGCCGCGCCAGCCTCAGCACCAGCGGGCGGAGGCCCGACAATCGGCTTGCTGAGGACAGGCATCCGCCTGTCCTGGCGACACGATGTCGTGTTTCGCGTGTCTTCAGCAGAGCGGATCTTTCTTCTCGGTGATGACCGGGCACTGCGACGCCATCTCGGCGTTGAGTTCCTTGAAGTCCTTCCAGTCGGCGGGCAGGTTGTCTTCATGGAAGATCGCCTCGACCGGGCACTCGGGAACGCAGGCCTCGCAGTCGATGCACTCGTCGGGGTGGATGTAGATCATCTTGTCGCCCTCGTAGAAGCACTCGACCGGGCAGACCACCACGCAGTCGGTGTACTTGCAGGCGAAACAGGGCTCGGCGACAACGTGCGTCATGGTTGGAGTCTCCTTGAAATGGGATGGTGAAGCACTGGGGTTGGATTGGGAACCGGGGATTCAGGAAGGCTACCGGCAACATGGCAATCTGTGACGGGTGCGCGGAATCGTAGGGTCAGTCGGCGCACCTGTCAACGATCCAGAAATCGGCGATTTGGCAAGGTTTCATGAGTCCGGGCGGCCATGCTGTTGGTGCCGGCGGCCGGCGGACCGTATGATTGCACCTGTCGGGGCAATACTCCGTCCATGTCGCCGCGTGATGTGCCGCTGTTCTTGCGGCGAGCGGGCGGTGGATGCTTGCGAGGGCGTGCCGTGACGATGACCATGAAGACGACGGATTCTCCGCTTGCAACCGGTTCCGTGCGCCAATCTGACCAAAGCCACGCGCCCGACCAACGCCATTCGCCTGACCAGGCTCAGGCGCAGGTGATCTTTTCACCGGAGGATCGACGACTCATCCAGGAGTGCCTGCAGGGACTGCCAGAGGCTTGGGATGCGTTCGTGGCGCGGTTTGGTGGCCTGCTCGCTTTCATCGTCGATCGCACCGCTGTCCAGCGACAGATGTCCCTGACGCCGGCCGATCGCGATGACCTGCTGGCAGACATCCTGCTCGAAATTCTGCACCACGATGCCGCGGTGCTCCGCGGCTTTGCGGGGCGGTCGAGCCTGGCGACCTATCTGGCCGTGGTGGCAAGGCGGGTCGCCGTCCGCGGCCTGGCCAGACTGGCCGAGAAAAACCGCGGCCGACGTCAGCTCGTCGATGGGCACGCGGCCGTGCAGGGCAACGACGGCCAGATGCTGGTGGCAGACCGGGAAGAGGTGGAATTGATGCTTCGCGGGCTCGAGGAGACCGAGGCCAGACTGGTGCGGCTCCACCATCTGGAGGCACGCAGCTACGGTGAGATCAGCCGGCTCACTGGCATGCCGCTGGGATCGATCGGCCCGTCGCTGGCGCGGGCGCGACAGAAGATGAAGCTGCAGGGAAAGCTTCAGGCCGAGGAGCAGAAGCGGTCGGAGCGGCCGACCGACAGCCCGGTCACCGAGGTGGAACTGGGCTGATCACCACCGATGGATCGGCGAGATCCACCGGCGTGTAGCCCTCGTAGGCCGGCATCTGCCAGAGTTGGCCGGGATCGGTCGACGGCATATTCGTGGAGATGGCCGCCAGCTCCAATTGGAACTCGATCCCCGACGCCGGCCACGACACCTCGACGAATCGCGGCAGGGCCGCCCCCGACTGCGGGTCGACGCGGTGCTTCGTGGTGCGGCAGCTGGCCAGTCGTTCGCCCGTGGCGGTGAACAGGTGCTGTTCGATCACGAGTCCAGTGGTGCCATCGAGGATGGTCGACTTGAGCAGTTCTCCGTCGGCCCCGGCTGCCGCTCCCGTCGCCTGCGTGATGCGGCTGCGGATTTCGAACCGGCCATCGGGCAGCGGAATCGGCCCTTCGTGGCGGTCCTCAGGGCGGAAGTTCACGAGCCCCAAGAGTTCGGGCATCCAATCGGCGCGGATGGGAAGGAGACGCCGGGCTGCCGACTGATCATATTGATCGTGGCGGCAGTGGAGCATCATCGGCGGCTGATGGCGGCGGATCCAGAGCCAGAAGAGATCGTCGTTGCTGCCGATGTCGAGTTCGCTGCCAGTGACGGCGGTCTGGGCGCGGAGGCGGAAACGACGAGGCGGCTCGCAGGCCACCTGCGCCGACAGCCGCGGCACGCCGGGAACGATCAGCACCGCCTGCGGTGCCATGTAGCTCCGCACCCGCTGCGTGTTGTCGTGCACGGTGGCGATGATCTGGTCGAGCGTGGGCTGCGCCGGCAGCGTTCGCGGGAGCGGCATTGTGCCCACCTGATAGCCGCGAATGGCCTGTGGGCAGGCGGCTCCAGTGGAAGCCAGCGCCGCCACCACGAGCGCGAACGCCAGCGCCCGCGAAGTGGCCAGGCTGGAACGAAGTTGGTGCCGAGAGGCGACTGCGGTCATGCGGCGCCTCCGCTCCAAAGCAGGGCCGTGAGTCGCTCCTCGACGCCCGGGGACATCGCCTCCTGAGCCGACACTGCCCGCACGCGGTATTCGCGGTCCCGCTTGCGGCAGGCCAGGATCAGGTCGGGCTCTCCGTCGCCCACCCGCCGGTCGTCTTGGTCATCGCCTTGCCGATCGACGAATCGCACAGCGCGGCGGCGGACAAGTTCGAGTGCCACGAGGTAGCGAAGGGCCGCATCGGCCTCGCGTCCCTCCAGTTCCTCCAGCACATCGAGCAGCACGTCGGCCGGGGCGAGCGTCGTGCCGTCCGAGGTCGTGGTGGGATAGGTTGACCGCCACCAGGCGAGCGCGTTGGCCGGCGGCCCGACCCACGATTCGGCGGCATAGTCACACCGGTCAAGCCTGCCCTCCGACCGAACCAGCGCCGAGACGAGCGGCTCGCCGGCGACGAATGGCCGGCCGGTCTGCGCGCAGGCGGCGTGCGGTCGGTGGAGTTTGAGTTCCATGCATGTCACCACACGGAAGGCACGCCGTCGCAGAAAAAAAACGATCGACGGGCCGTCAGGACGACAGACGTATAGGGATCGGGACAGCCTGCTTCAACCCGCATCGGCCGGTAATTCCCGGTGACTGCCCAGGAGTCGCCCAAACAGACTGAAAGGACGCGTGGTCTGCGGGGACACGGAAGACTGGGCCACTTCGGGGCTCACGAAATCTCCTGATGCTGAGGAGCCGGTCGGAGGCACGCGCAGGAGTCCGGTGAATTCTGCGACTCACGAGCGATGAACGATTCGTCCACGAGCATCCTGTAGCAGAATCCGCCGGCGACGAGCATGCCGCAGCCGGCGAACCAATGCGGCCTGTCAGCCCGGCCCTACGAGCAGTTCGGCCACATCGACCAGGCCGTCGTCGTCCTGCCTGCCAACGACGCGGTCGGCCGCCGCGAGCACCTCCGGCTGTGCGTTGCCCATGGCGATGCCAAGAGCGGCTCCACGAATCATCGGCAGGTCGTTGACGTCGTCCCCCACGGCGCAGATCTCCGCGGCGTCGATGCCCCACTCCCGTGCCAGCGACATGACTCCCGACCATTTCGTCACGCCGACCGGAGCGATCTCGCACATCCAGTTGAGATACCGCGGACTGCGAATCGTGTGGAGCGAGAGCTGACCGGGAAAGCCGGCGTGGAGCGATTCCTCGAGGTCGAGCATGGCGCGATGGGGCCCCATCGCGAAGCCCGCGAACACGCCCGACGGCACGGTGCGGTGGAGGTCGGGCGCAACGCACGCCAGATTCCGGTTGCGTTCGAGGTATTCGGCGAGGCCCAAGACGCCGCGCTCCGCATCCCCTGTCGGCGTCGGAGCGACGGCGAGGCCGCGGCAATGAAAATCGAAGCCATCGGCGAAGCTGTCTGAATAGAGCACCGGCTCGTGGCCGGCGGCCACGATCTCAGCGACCACACCCTCCAGCACGCCCGGGCCGAACTCCGCGCAGGCGAGCGTGGCATGGTCCGATGTCCTTTTGATCAGCGCACCAGATGCGGTGATCAGCGGCCCTTCGATGCCGAGCCGCGCGGCCACCGGGAGCGTGTCGCGGTAGCGGCGGCCTGTCGCCAGCACGACCCGGATGCCGGCGGCCCGGATGCGGGCGACGGCGTCGCAGGTGGCCTGGCTGATCTCGTGGCGGCTGTTGGTGACGGTGCCGTCGACGTCGAGCACGAGGAGGCGCATCTGCGGGGCCGCGACGGTGACAGGTTTTGGGGACATGCCGACTATGCTACATCTTCAGCTTATGGCCGACACCGCGAATCCATCCGACGTGCCCTTCACCGCCGTGGCGAAAGCCGGGGCGATCCCCGCCGCGCAGGGCCGTGTCTTCGAGGTGTCGGGCCGACTCGTGGCGGTCTTCTTCGACGGCGAGCACTACTCTGCCGTCGACGATCTCTGCCCGCACATGGGGGCGTCGCTCGGCTCGGGCCCGATGACCGACGGGTGCGTGACCTGCCCGTGGCATGCCTGGCGATTCCGGCTCAGCGACGGCGCCTGGTGCGACAATCCGCAGCTCAAGGTCGACGTCTTCGAGACACGCGTCGTGGGTGACACGATCGAGGTCCGCGTGCCGCCGGCGAAGCCCGTTGAACTGCCGACGTCGAGCCCCCGGTGACGCGTCTGCGATGGGTCAGTTTGGCGCGATCGTGATCGACTCGCCCGGCACGAGCACCCGCGCGTCGGCCAGTTTCGCGGCGTGCACTCGCTTTGCCCAGGCATTCGCATCCTGCTCGATGGGCGGCCAGGTGCCGTAGTGGCTCGGCAGCACGATCCTCGGCGTGAGCAGTCGGATTGCCTCCAGTGAATCGTCCGGCCCCATCGTGAACAGGTCGCCGATCGGCAGCACCGCCACGTCGATCCGCTTGCCGTCATGCGGCCGTCCGATCCGCGCCATGTCGGAGAAGAGGGACGTGTCGCCAGCGATGTAGACCCG
>JAPLNQ010000229.1 GCA_026401075.1 Planctomycetia bacterium | reverse complement strand
GACGCGCCCACGCCGAGCACGGTCGGCTGCGTCGGCGCGTAGAGGTTCACGCAGCTGGCGTCGTCGCCCGCGGACGACCTGATCCTGGCGATCGTGCAGGCGGAGAGCGCCTTCCGATCGGCGTCGGAAAGGCCGAGCGAGTCACGCGCGACGGGATCGGCTGGGTCGATGCCGGTCGGGCTGCCAAAGCTGGCGATGAACGTCCAGCCGCCGGTGGGAGCATCGCGATCCTCCGGCCGCTGCGGCGGATGGACCGCAAACGACGAGACCGCCACGATCAGAAATTCGGCGCAGGCCACGATCGCCGCCACGGAAAAAGCCCGCGACCGCGCGTGTGTGAGCCCCCGCCAGGCCAGATCGAACAGCGTGCGGAGCGGACGATGGCTGCCGATCGCGGTCCGCCCCAGCAGCAGCCTCACGCCGGCCAGCAATCCGGCCAGCGCCGTAAAACCGGCGGCGAAGAACAGCCCCACGGCCGCCTGCGGATCGCCGCGACGCGCCCACCACGCCAGAGCGACGGCTACCGCCGGGCCAACCGCGGCCAGCCCCACGACGATCGGCCCAGCCCGCCCACGGACCGTCGGCGGTTCGCCTCCCCCTGATTTCAGCATCGTCAGTGGTGGCAGCCGGGCGGCCCGCCAGGCGGCCGCAGCCGCCGCGACGAGCGACACGGCAGCGGCCCCGATCGCCGCGGGCACAAGCGTCCGCAGCGAAGAACCGGCAAATGCCTGCGTCCCTCTGGTGAACACCGCACTCGACCCGGCCGCGACGCTGGTGTTCCACGCCTGGGCCAGCCAATCGAGCAGCAACCGCGCCCAGAGCGGCCCCAGCAGCGAGCCGACCACCACGCCGCTGACCGCCGCCAGCCCCGCCACGAGCACAAGCAGCCTGGCGACCCGGGCAGCCGGCCAGCCAATGGCGGCCAGGATGCCGATGTCGCGGCGGCGAGCGGCCACCAGCAGCGAAAAGAGCAGCCATTCGAGCAGAAGCCCCGAGGCCACGACGAAGCTCGAGAGCGCGAGAAACAGGCCGCCGAACGGCGTCGACCCCCGCGCCGCCGCCTCCGCCTGCTGCCGCACCGGCACCACCTTCATCCCCATGCCGTCGGCCGGCATCGTGTCGGCAAGCGCGGCACGCGTGGCAGCGGCCGCCGGCAGCGACTGCTCGGGCATGTGCCATGCCGTCGTGGCACCGAACCGACTGCCGGCCAGCCGCCGCGCGAGGGCGAGCGAGACGAATGCCTTCGGCGTCGCGCCGTGTGCCTTCCAGTAACGATCATCCTCGTCGTGCGGCGGAACGGTGCGAACGCGGCTGCGGTCGAAGGGGAAGGGGGGATCCCAGTCGGCGATCGAGGCCTCGTCGGTGATCCCCTCGACCTCGGGCACCAGATCCCGCGCAACGGCAGCCCCGCGCATGCTGGCGATGCCGCTCACTTTCAGCGGACACGCCGCCTCCTCCACCCGGCCATGCAGCGTCTCCGGCAGGAAATACTGCAGCATGATCGAATCGCCCACCGCCACCGGCGCGCCCTGCGAAGCGAGATCGTCAGCCATCCAGCGGTCGATGACGATCTCATCGGGCCCAGGTATCGCGAGCAGGCCGCCCTGTTCATCGACGAGATCGCCGACGGGCAGGCTCACGGTGTCGATGCCGACGACGGTCGAATACGGAATGCTCGCCTTCCCGGGCTTGCCATCGACCAGCGGTGTCAGCGCATTCGCGAGGAATGCGAGCGTGGGGCGGCCACCGAGCGGCCCGAGCACCCGCTCCGCGACGCGGTCCGCCGCTGGCGGAAGCAGCAGCCGCCGCGAGGCCCGAGATCGTCGAGCGAAGGTTTGACCGCCGCCCGCAAGACGTCTGCATTCTGCGCCGCGGCAGCGCCGGCCCCCGCCGCGTGGATTGCGGCGGCGCGGCCAGTGGAAGCGACGGAGAGCAGCACGTTGGCCGAGGGCACGGCCTGTCGGAGGGTCGCCTGCGCGGTGGCGAGCGACGTGATGGCGAGCCCGCCTGTCACCTGCGTGGGCCGCAACGAGAAGTCTCCGAGGCCCTCGGCCGGCAGCACCTCCGCCACCCGCAGCCGCCTGCTCCACGAGTCGGCGGTGCGGCGGCCTAGCGGGCTGTCGGCGGGCACATCGCCCAGCTTCGTGATCCGGAGCACGATCGCGTCTCCTGGCCGCGCTCCGAGGCTGTCGGCGAGCACGCGGTTGATCGCCACGGTGTCTGCGGCCGGAACTGCTGCCGCCGGAACGAAGCCCAACGACTCGAGATCGTCGCAGGCCAAAAGCGTCGCCCGCGCAGTCCTCCCGGCACGATCGCCGGCGGTTCTCTCCCGCGACACCTCGAGCGACACCTCCATCACGACCGCTGGCACGACCGCTGGCACGACCGCTGGCACGACCGCTGGCACGATCAGAGCGGCGGCGGCGGCGACACGTGCCGTGGCTGCCTGCGACCGCAGGCGGCCCTCGGTCTCGTCGGCGAGCTCGGCACGAAAGAATCCGTCGGCGAGCACCGCCGCCTGGATGCCACCGAGGCGAGCCAGGGCCAGCCGCCGCAGTCCCTGCGTGAGTGCATCCCCCACGCCTAGTGCCCCGGCGATGGTCGCAGCCACGATGCCGCAGGCTGCGGCCAAGGCCACGAGGTGTGGCCACCATTGCCGCGTCAGCCGCAGGGCCAGCCCGACGAGGCTCCTCACTGGTGGCGATTCGGCGCGACGGGAAGGACCGTCAGCAGTCATGGCACGAGCCGCCCGTCGATGAGATGACGGACCGTTCCCACGCGGGCCGCGACCGCCTCCGCATGGGTGACGACGACCAGCATGCCGCCCGATTCCGCCGCCAGTTCCACGAGCAGTTCGGTCACCATCGAGGCGGCGTGGGCGTCGAGCTGCCCGGTCGGCTCGTCGGCAAGCACCACGCGTGGCGACAGCACGAGCGCCCGCGCCACGGCCACCCGCTGCCGCTCGCCGCCCGAGAGTTCCGCGGGCAGCGAACCGAGCCGATCGCCGAGGCCCACCCGCTCGAGCAGCCGCCGGGCCCGCACCTCGATGTCGCGAGCCACGCTGCCAATGGCGAGCGCCGCCAGCACGACATTGTCGACCGCCGTGCAGCCGGCCAGCAGGTGGTGCTCCTGAAACACAAATCCGATCCGACGATTCCGGTAGAGGGCCCGTTCATCCGCGGTCATCGTGCCCGGATTGGCGCCATCGAGCCGCACGGTGCCACTGGTCGCTGCCTCAAGCCCCCCGAGGATCGACAGGAGCGTGCTCTTGCCCGAACCGCTCGGCCCCATGATCGCCATGCGGCCACCCGGCGCGAGCGTGAACGACACGTCATCGAGCACGCGCAGCGTTCCGGCGGGCACGGGGAACGACTTCGAGAGGCGATCGACCTCGAGCATGGCTGGTGTCTCAGGTGACCGGGACAGGTTGCCTATCCCGATGAAGCAGTTTCCGCATTGCGTCAGCCGGGTGGACCAGCGGTGGTCAGCCGGGCCACGATATCAGCGGGGATGGCAACCGCTTCCAGTCGGCCTCCGGGCCGCACTTGGCACCGCACGGCCACAACGCGGCCTTCCGCCGCGGTGCGACCATCGTGCTCGAAGACAAACCGGTAGGTGACGCTCGATCTGCCCAGCTCTGCGACATGCACGTTGATGTCGACTTCTTCACCAAAGCGGAGAGCCGAGCGGTAGTCGCAGGAAACGGAGACTCTGGGCCAGCTGTACTCGCTACCGTCCGGATGCCGCTCAAACACATGGAGCCCGGCCGATCGCAACAGTTCGTGCTCGGCCGATTCCATCCAGAAGAAGAACGCCGAGAAGTGCACGATTCCGGCGGCGTCAGTATCCCGGAATTCAACGCGGCGGCGCGTCTTGAGCGATGCACGCAGGCCCGCGGCGGTTTCGCGATTGGCTTCGCGACGAGGGGCTTCGCGGTCACCGGCGGCTTCGCGTTTCACGACCGCTCACCTTATCTATCTATCGCTTGCCCATCGCTTGTCAGCGTGTTCGTCGCGTCCGACCGGTCACTCGCCCAACCCCATCACTCACCAACATACGGCAGCAGTGCCATGAACCGAGCCTGCTTGATGGCCCGCGTCACGGCGTGCTGGCTGGCGGCAGTGCAGCCGCTCTTCCGACGCCCGAGAATTTTGGCCTGTCGATTGACGAGTTTGCCGAGCAGTTCGAGATCTTTGTAGTCGACGAACATCGGCCGCGGACGCTCGCCGTCGATGAAGATCGGATCGCGTCGCTTGACCTTCAAACGCGGCTTGGCCTTCTTGCGGGCGGTCTTCGCGAATTTGCCTCTGGCTGGGGGGGGACTCATCGGCTTCTTTCAATGTCTGTGAACAGTGTGTCTGTCGGGAAGTGTGTCTGTCGGGAAGTGTGTCTGTTGGGAAGTGTGTCTGTTGGGAAGTGTGTCTGTTGGGAAGTGTCGTTTTGAATTGGGTTCGGTTCAGAGACGATCACGGGAGCCGGTCCTGCGAGACGCCGGCTCCCGTGATGCGTGTTTCAGCAACTGAGCAAACTGAGCGATACGGAGCGATTAATAACGGTCGCCGCCGCCGCCGTAGCCACCACGGCCGCCGCCACCACCGCCGCCGCCACCGTAGCCACCACGGCCGCCGCCGCCGCCGCCGCCACCGTAGCCGC
This sequence comes from Planctomycetia bacterium, assembly GCA_026401075.1. Classification (GTDB taxonomy): domain Bacteria; phylum Planctomycetota; class Planctomycetia; order Pirellulales; family UBA1268; genus CAMCQY01. The sequence continues at coordinate 1,563 of JAPLNQ010000229.1, read as the reverse complement.
CGCGACCGCCACCGCCACCGCCGCCGCCGCCACCAGCGCGGGGAGTCCGCTCACGGGCTTCATTGACCGTTAGGGGACGACCGTTGATCTCTTGACCGTTCAGGGCCGAGATCGCGGCCTGCAGGCCCTCGTCGGTCTCCATCTCGACAAAACCAAAACCACGCGAACGTCCGGTCTCACGATCGGAGATCACTTCAGCAGCCCGCACGGCACCGTGGGGGGAAAACATCGCCTCAAGATCGGCTGACGTGGTCGACCAGGGCAGGTTCCCCACGTAAATCTTCCGGGACATAAAAAGAACCTCAAAGAATCGGGAGCTCACACTATCTCAAATTCGACTGGAGCGACCATCGCCGGATGCACAAACCCAAGCTCCCGAACGAACTGGAGTGCGGGCGAGGTCAGTCGTACTGGCCGAAGAGGCTACCATGTTGCCCACCCGCCGACAACACCGGGCGGCAGATTGCCGAAAATGCGAAGAACGGGCGGGCGGGGCGGGCACGGCGAGGGCCGCTCCCCCTTGGAAACCGCTGGTCGGACAAGGGGATGAAACAGGCGAGTGAACACACGGCACTCACAAGACACCCGGACTTTTTCGCGGCCGGAGGCTGGGCCACGACCGCAGCAACGCGATCACACCAGGGATGACGATGAGCCAACCGCCGCCATTGAGGAAGTCCCGCGCGGGCAGCGGCAGGTGCCGTGTGACCGGCTGCAAGAGGTCATAGAGTGGCCGCAACAGCTGGTTGACCGACTCCCATCGCCGCCACAGCCGGCGGACCATCGGGCCTTCCTCCGCGCCCAGCTGTTCGATGCGGTGTTGCATGCCTGGCAGGCCATCGGGGACCGCCGCCATGGAGCGACCGCCTGCATGAGCGCCTGCGTGACCGCCTGCGTGACCGCCGGCCGCATGTCGGGGATGGGTCTTGGCGTTGGCTCCCTCCTGAACGCCGACGAAGAAGCTGAAGACCAGTGAGAGCATCGCCATCGCGAAGATATCGACGAGCAACTGGTTGACGAACACGATCATGCCGGTGCGAAACGGGATCTTCCAGAGCAGCACCTGCACGATCGCCCCGGCGCACAGCGCGAACATCACGGGCAGGTAGCGGATCAACGGCACATAGCCCAGCACATGCCACTTCAGGCTCTGCGGCTCCCGGATCCAGTTCCAGTAGTGGTAGCCCGGCGGAAAGGCGATGCCCAGCTGCGGGTCTTGCATCATGCGGGCAAACACATATCCCGAGATGTCGAAGGTGAGAAAGACCGCCAGGGCCATCACAACGATCGTCCGCAGGGCGCCGAAGAGCGTGCCCGGGCCGTCATCCGCCCAAAAAGCCGTCACGCGAACGAGCACAAGGATGGCGATCGGGATCATCAGCAGCCAGTAGAGGATGATCAGCAGGCTGGAATGCTCGATGACAGGGATCACATCGCACCTCGTGGGGCAGGAGTCGGGCAACACCGCCGTGCGCCCTCCGTACGGGGGGAGCTGGACGGGCGGACTGTCACGGTTCTAGTCTTTCACGCGATGATGGCCCACTGGAATTATCTCTAGGGCGG
>JAPLNQ010000174.1:2106-8125 GCA_026401075.1 Planctomycetia bacterium | reverse complement strand
ATCGACAACGACCGCGCAAGAGAGCCTGTCGGCGAGAGTGGCGCCCCGCGCCGGCGGCAACAGCGTGCCGGAGGGGCTGTTCGGATTGGCGATAATCGCCAGCTTGATCTCCTTGCCATCAGTCGTGCGCGGGGCGGCAAAGCTGTCGTCGAGCGACCAATCGGGGTTGTAATGAACCTCGTCGCAGTGGGAGCCCTGAATGCCGGCGAGCGTGCGATAGAGGATGTAGCTGGGATAGGGCATCCGCAGCCACTCACCCGCCCCGACGAAGGTGCGGACCAAGATCGTGAGCAGATCGTCGCTGCCGTTGCCGCAGAGGATCCAGTCGGGGGAGACGCCCAGCACCTCGGCCGCCCGCATCCGAAACACGGTGGCGAGCGGGTCGGGATACTTCGCGAGCGTGCGGCCGGCGTTCTCGTTGGTGTTGAGCTTGATCCACTTGCCCGACTGGGGCTGCTCGCCGGGGACGTAGCCGGAGAGCCTGGCGATTTCAGGCCGGACGAGAGCGGACGGTGGCAGAGGGGGGGCCATCTCGAGCCTGTCAGGAGTGAGGGGCGGCGAAGGAAACGACCGAGGCCCAATTCTACCTCACCGCCGGGGCAACACCCGCCCATGCGGCCAGTGGGCCGCACAAGCGTCGGGAACCGTCCTGTCAGGGCAACGCTACAACCGCCACAGCCGGCGCCACCGGTCTGATGGCTACGGCAGCGGATGCCGCTGGAAGAAGTCCCACATCAGGTCGTTGGCCGAGATATCCCGGGTCGATTTTCCCAGGGATGCCAGCCGCGGCTCCCGCCCGGGCCAGGTGTGCCCGCCCCCCTCGATCGCGATCAAGACGATCTCCGCCCCATCCTTCCCCTGCCCGTAGGTCGTGCGGGTGACGGTCGTGCCATCGTCCGTCGTGTCGGGCAACCTGATCGTGACGGGAGTTGGGTCGCAGCCATCGGCCTCGACCCAGGCGGCAATGGAGTGGTCCACGGAGAAAAAGCTGGTGCCCGACAGCCCTCTTCCCCGGCCACCCTGGAACGGAGCGAATACGTCTTCTGTGCCATGAAAGTGGATGACAGAGACCGGCCGACCGGGGCGGCAGCCCTTCGTGCCCATCGGCCCGCCCACCGGCGCGATGGCAGCGATGCGATCCGACAGCTCCGACGCGAGACGGTAGGCCATGATGCCGCCGTTCGACATGCCGGTGGCGAACACCCGCTTGGGATCGATGGTGCATGCATTCGCGACGTCATCGAGCAGCCTGCGGGTAAACTCGACGTCGTCCACGCCGTTGGCGGCAGCCTGCCCGCAGCAGTTGCCTCCGTTGAAGGTGAGCATTCTCTGCAGTCGGCCGGTGCCATTGGGATAGACCCCGATGAATCCGGCCTCGTCGGCCTTCTCGTTGAGACCACTGAATCGGACCATGGTGTCCGCATTGGCTCCGCCGCCGTGAAACGCGAGCACGACCGGCATGGGGACTGCGCGGACGTAGCGCGGCGGCACGTGGACGATCGCGGATCGCTGCAGGTCGCCCACGGCGAGGGACAGCGTGTGGTCTCCCGGGCCGAGCTGTTCGCCGGCCGCTATGGCCGTCGCTCCGCAGAGCATCAACAGCGTGGCGATCGCGGAAGGAGGCCTCATGGCCTGCTGCTTCCCTCGGACGCCAGTCTGGCCTCCACACTGCGGCGGTGGGCCGTGAGGCCCTCGGTGTCGGCGAGCGTCGTGATGTCAGCGGCCAGCGCCGCGAGGTCGGCCTGGGCGAGCCGGATCACGCTCCCGCCTCGGAGGAACTCGTTGGCCGAGAGTCCCGCGGCAAACCGGGCCGTGCCGCCGGTGGGCAGCACGTGCGACGGGCCGGCCGCATAGTCGCCCGCCGCCACGGGGCTGTAGGGCCCAAGAAAAACCGCGCCGGCGTGCCGGATGCTCGCAAGCATGGCCTCCGGATCGGCCGTGTCGATGGAGAGGTGTTCGGCCGCAAGTTCATCGGCCAGGTGAGCCGATTCGTCATCGCTTCGCGTCACCACGATCGCGCCAAACCGCTCGAGGCTGTCGCGGGTGAGATCGCTCCGCTCGAGCACCGCCAGCCGCCGGTCGAGCGCCTCGGCCACACGGTCGGCCAGCGCGGCACTCGAGGTGAGCAGGATTGCCGAGCCGGGAGAGTGCTCAGCCTGTGCGAGCATGTCGGCGGCGATGTATTCGGGATTGCCGATCGCATCGGCAACGATCACGATCTCGCTTGGGCCGGCGATCGAGTCGATTGAGACGTCGCCGTAGACATGTTCCTTGGCGAGTGCCACGAAGAGGTTGCCGGGGCCGACGATCTTGTCGACCCGCGCCAGCCCTTCCACGCCGTAGGCCATCGCGGCCACGGCCTGCGCGCCTCCGGCCCGCATCACGGTTGTCACGCCCAGTTCGTGGCAGGTCGCCAGCACGTGGATGTTTTCTGAGCCGAACTTCGTGGGCGGTGCGACGACGACGATCTCCTTCACGCCAGCGACTCGGGCCGGCACGACCGTCATGAGGAGCGTCGACGGATAGGCTGCGGCGCCGCCGGGCACACAGACGCCCACGCGATTGAGCGGCAGATACCGCTGCCGCAGGGAACCGCCGCCGGGCAAAGGCACCTCCACGTCGCGGGCCAGCAGGGCCTCTTGAAACCGCTCGACGTTCGCCTTGATCCGCCGCACGGCGGCGAGGAAGCCGGGCTCGGCGGCCGCGTGGGCGGCGGCCAGCGCGGAAGCATCGACGAAGAGCGATTCTCGCGAGACGGTCGCGCCGTCGATCCGACGTGTGTAATCGAGCAGCGCCGCCAGCCCTTTGGACTGCACGTCGCCGCAGATTCGTTCGACCACCTGACGCGGCGTGAGGGGCTCACCGAAGACGTCGATAGTCCGCTGGCGGCCGGCTGGGCTGACCAGTTCGCCCTGCGACGAGAGCTTGGCCCGCAGAGCATCCAGCCGCTGCCGCCCGTCGGCCGCATTCAGATCGATCCGCTCGCACGACTGCCGTACCGAAGACGCCGGAATAGATATGGGTGCCATGATGCAGCCAGCATAGCCAAGTTTACCGCGGCAGGGAGCTTTGCCGCGACGGGGAGGTTTGCCGCGACGAGGAGGTTTGCCGCGACGAGGAGGGCTCGTGGGCCAGGGTTGCATCAGGCGGCTATCTGGCAGCGACCGCGTTGACCTGTCCCTGCCACTGCTGCGACCACCGTGTGGCGATCCAGTTGGGCACGGCTGGCACGGCTGGACCAGCGTCGGCCGGCTGTTCCGGGAAGATCCGGGCCAACAGGCCGGTACTCCGTGAAATGAGCGTCGTCGGTCCGGTGTCGGGTCTGTCGCCAAACACCGGATCAGGGGGGAGCCGCTCTTGTGCCGCCACCGCCGCCGTCGCGTCGTCACCCAGACGGGCATCAATGGCCACGGCCCGATCAACCGCCTTTGCGGCATCGTCAGCTCGCTCGAGGGCCGTCAGCACAATCGCCTGCCGCAGGAATGTGTCTGCCTGATCGGGCGCGATGGTGGCAGCCCGCCGGTAGGCATCGAGCGCCGCTGCGAGTTTGGTGGAATCGCGAAGTGCCGTCCGCAGGTGCCGGTCGCCGACGGCTACGAGCCTGGCAGCCCGCAGTCGGGCAACGCCGTTGCTTGCGCGTACGGCAATGGCCGTCGCGGGAGCGGCGGGTGCCGCTCTTCCCAGCGCCAGTTGTGGAGCCGGCGGGGGAACAGCTCCACGAATGGATAATCCGGTGGACACTCTGGTGGGCAAGCGCGCGGACAGTCCCATGAACGGCAGCACACCCGCCGGTCCATAGACGGGACCAAACGAACCGGGATAGGGCGACACGACGATCGGCGGACAGCCCCAGCAGCCATAGCCGTAGGGGTAGCAACCATTCCAACCGTAGCCACGCCAGCCGCAACCATTCCAACCGCAACCATTCCAGGGATTGATCACATAGCTTGAGACCGCGCCGGAGAAGAGGCCGCCACATGGACCGCCCACGTAGACAGAGTCGCTGAAGGCGAACCGAGTGCCGCCATACCAGCCGCCCCAGCCACCGTAGACACGCGGGCCAAACACAGGGCCGCACCAGGGCCGGAAGCCCGCGCCGTAGAAGCCGCCGCCATAGAAGCCACGATGCCACCGACCATGCCACGCCGAGGCGGTCTGCGGCTGGCACCACGCGAGTACCGTGACAACGATGAGAACCGACACCTGAAACCACCGCGAGTGCCGCGACATAGTCGATATGCTCCTCATGGAAACCACTCAGTGAACCCTGGGGCTCCGCTACTCGCTCAATTCTATCCGAGGCGATGGCAACCCGGCGAGCGTCTGGTGACCTCATAAAACCGCAAGCTGCCCGGTTGAGACTGCTTGGCAGGATAGGTAGTCTGCCTGCCGAGGTGCGCATGAATCCGCAGATGAAATTAGGCTTTGATATCGGGCTGACCGGGGCGATGGCGACCCGGCTGGCCGGGCTGCGCACACCGGAACGGATTCAGGATTTCGTTAGCCATCTCCGCTGGAACCACCAGACCGACGGCCCCACCGCCCTGTCGGTCGTCGGGGTGCTTCGGCAGGACCAGGCCCATTGCATCGAGGGCGCCTTCGTGGCGGCCTGCGCCCTCTGGCTCAACGGCCATCCGCCGCTGCTCATCGACCTGGGGGCCGCGCGGGGCGATGTCGATCATGTCATGGCGATCTTCCGCCGCGGCCGCTATTGGGGGGCGATCTCGAAAAGCAACAGCCCATTTCTCCGCTACCGAGATCCGATCTACCGCAACCTGCGGGAACTCGCCGTCTCCTTCTTCCCGCAATACGTCAAGCGTCGCCGCAAGACGCTGCGAACGTATTCCCTGCCCGTCGACCTCCGCCGTCACGATCCGACACTCTGGGTGACACGCGACGGCTTCTGCCACGAGATGGTCGACGTGCTGACGGGTGCCCGGCATTTCAACATCCTGCCGGCCGATGGACAGTCGAAACTGCGTCCGATCGACGAGATCGAGGCCCGGGCCAACACGCTGCGTGATTTCCCGCAATAGGTGGGATGGGTCGGTTCGTAGCGCGTGCTCACATCGAAGCCTGGCCGAGAAGCGCCCGCAGCGACGTCATCGCGATCTCACCGAACTGCCGGGGCGGCACCCGCCACAACCGGGGATTCTGGAGTTCGACGCTGACGGCGCCGGCATAGCCGATCTCGACGAGCCGCTGCACGAGTTCGTCGGGAGGCGAGGATCCCTCGCCGGGCAGGATGCGGTCGGCGTCGGTCGCCATCTCGCGGGGCACGTCGGCCGTATCGGAGAGTTGCACGTGTGCGAGCGTCTCGCGGGAGAGAAGGTACAGGTCGAGTGGCTTGCTCGGTCCCACCGAAAAGTGAAACCAGTCGAGGCAGATGCCGAGGTTTGGGTGCCCGACATCCTCGACGAGGGCCACGGCCGACTGCAGGTTGTTGGGAAAGCTGGCCCGGGCGTCGAATTCGAGGGCCAGCCGCACGCCCGCGTCGGCCGCCCGCGTGGCCGCCTCCGACAGGCTCACCGAGAGCCGGGAGAGGTCCTGCGGCGTAAGCGGTCCGAATGCGTCGCCCGCGACGACGAGCACGGGGATGGCGAGTTCGCGGAGCAGCCCGAGACGGCTTTCGAAATGCGACCAGTGCTCGCGCCTGGCATCGCCCTGGCTGGTGAGCAGGCCGCCCTGGAAGCTGGCCGCGACGGCCGTGATGCCACGGGCCTCGAACAACCCCTTCAGGTCACCCGGGCCGTGGCTCTCGAGATAGGTTTCGGCGTGGCCAAGCCAGAGGTCGACGGCATCGCAGTGGCCGGCCGCGTAGTCGTCGAGAATCGTCTCGAGGCCGCTATCGAGCGAGCAGACGGTGGATAATGCTGGCTTCATCCGCGCAGCCGCTCGCGGAGCATGTCGACGCACTCGGCAATCGGTACACGGGTCTGGACGAGCGTGTCGCGGTCACGCAGCGTGACGGTCTGGTCGGTGAGCGTCTGTCCGTCGATCGTCAGGCACCAGGGCGTTC
>JAPLNQ010000174.1:0-2101 GCA_026401075.1 Planctomycetia bacterium | reverse complement strand
TCGCCGGCCGACCGACCCCTTCTCGTCGTACATGCAGGGCATGTGGGCCTTGAGTCGGCGGTAGAGATCGATCGCCACCTCCGGCATGCCGTCCTTCTTCACCAGCGGCAGGATCGCGGCCTTGAGCGGCGCCAGCCGGGGATGCAGCTTGAGCACGGTGCGGCTGCGGGGCTTGCCATCCTCATCGGGCACCTCGTCCTCATGGTAGGCGTCGCAGAGGAAGGCGAGCACGGCCCGGTCAGCCCCCGCCGATGGCTCGATCACGTGCGGCACGTAGCGTTCCCGTGTCGCGTCGTCGAAGTAGCTGAGATCCTTGCCGCTGCCGCGGTGCCGCGGCTTGCCGTCGGGGCCCATTTCCACGACGAGCTGGCCGTCCTTGCGAACGAGCTTGCCCTCCATGTGGCTGCGAAGGTCAAAGTCGCCGCGGTGGGCGATCCCTTCCAGTTCGCCAAACTCACCCTCCGCCAGGAAGGGGAATGCGTATTCGATGTCGGCGGTGCCGACAGAATAGTGGGAGAGTTCATCGGCGTCGTGCTCGCGCAACTGGAGTTTGCCGGCGGTGAGGCCGAGGCTGAGGTACCAGTTCCAGCGACGGTCGCGCCAGTAGCGATACCAGGCGGCCGAGTCGGCCGGTTTGCAGAAGAACTCGATCTCCATCTGCTCGAACTCACGGGAGCGGAAGGTGAAGTTCCGCGGCGTGATCTCGTTGCGGAAGCTTTTGCCGATCTGGGCGATGCCGAAGGGCACGCTCACCCGCGACGTATCGAGTACGTTCTTGAAGTTCATGAAGATGCCCTGCGCCGTCTCCGGCCGCAGGAAGGCGCGGTCGTCGTCGTTGCCCGCCTCGGTGAGAGTGCCGGGCTCGCTGGCGTCGGGGCCGAGCGCTCCGGAGAGCGCGACCGTGCCCGCCACAATGCTCGCCGCCAGCGGCACGAGGCTGCCCTCCCACTCGATCTCGTCCACCTGCTTGGCCCGCAGACCGAAGAACTTCTGCGCCTTCTGCACGGTGTGCGGAGCTGCCTCGTCGCCCGACTGGTCGGTGACAACGAAGACCTTCTTGCCGCGATGGCTCGCCCAGCGGCCATGGAGGTGGTCGTAGCGGTAGCGGCGTTTCGATTCGCGGCAGTCGATCATCCAGTCGTGGAACAGGTCGAAGTGGCCGGAGCACTTCCAGACCTGAGGATGCATGATGATCGTGCAGTCGAGGCCGGTCATCTCATACGGCGTCGGGGCGCCCGGGAGCGTGGACAGTTCGTCGTGGCCGGACACCATGTCGTGCCACCAGCTCTCCTTCAGGTTGCGTTTCAGCGCGACACCCAGCGGGCCGTAGTCCCAGAAGCCGTTCAAGCCACCGTAGATCTCGCTCGACTGAAAGATGAAGCCGCGCCGCTTGGCGAGCGACACGATCCGATCCATTCGCGACTGGTCGTTTTGTTTGTCCATGAACAGGTGACTTCTCGAGGTGTGACACGTGCGTGTGATCAGGTTGCCATGCCGTTCCTCGCTTGCGCTTGGGGCTTGGATGAATCATTCCTGAACCGAGGAGTGTAGTAAGCCCGCCGCGCCGCGGTCCACCTCAGGCTGTATCTGCGGCGTCTGCGTGGAGCCAGCCTGCGGCGTCTGCGAGGAGCCAGCCCGTCGTGGCCTCGTCTTCGCGTGCGCCGCGGTCGAGCCGTGGCACGACCCTGAGGCTGTCGATGGCGGCGGCTGCCGGCAGGTCGGCCCGCATGCCGAGTTCGATCAGATTGCGGCCTCCTCGCGAGATGGCGAAGGCGGCGGTGATCGCGTCCGCTGCTCCAGTATCGGCCGCGGCCGACAGCACACCGCGGAACGTCTCCAGCGCGGCGGTGGCGGAGGCGTCGAGCGTGTCGTCGCTGCCGCCGGGCAGGCGGCCCGCCGCATCAAGGATGGCACCAGCCGCGAGACGATCCTCCTCCGTGACCTCTCCGTCGGTGCCGGTGCAGCCGAGATGGATGTTGGACGTGCCATGCGCCACGGCGAGCTCCCGGGCCCGCGCCGCCGCGGCCGCACGGTTCACGATCGCGCCGATGAGCACCTCGGAGGCGGCCGTGCAAGCATCGACCGCGGCGGTGCCGTTGGT
>JAPLNQ010000129.1 GCA_026401075.1 Planctomycetia bacterium | reverse complement strand
CTGGATCAGGATTTCCAAGGCAGGCCAGACATCCCGCCTTCGCTCATTTCACTCCTCCGCCGGCTATGGGCGCACTTCCTTCCAAAACGCAGTTGGCAGCTTGGATTGTCGCTGATGGTGATGATCGCCAGTGGATTGGCTGAGGTGTTGAGCCTCGCTGCTGTGGTGCCCATGCTCTCGGTCATCGCCGATCCGCCGCGTGCATGGCGGCTACCCGGGATCCACCAATGGGCGTTTCAAATGGGCTATACAAGCCCCGAACAAATGCTGTTTCCACTCACGCTCGCGTTCGTGGTGGCAGCCCTCTCTTCAGCCTCGCTACGACTTGCCAATCTCTGGCTGAGCGGCCGTATAGGGGCCGCGGTCGGCAGCGACCTCGCGCACGAGGCTTACCGCCGAACACTCTACCAACCGTACTCGGTCCATACCGCACGCAACTCGAGCACGGTAATCGCCGGGGTCATCACTCATGTCAACCGACTGATCCACCACATCATTTATGCTGGGCTTCAATTTATTTCGTGCACGATCACAGTCATCGCCATCTCAATCTGCCTTATCGTGATCGACCCTCCGATCGCACTTCTGTCGCTGGCGCTGTTCGGCTCCGCCTACACAGCCATGTCGCTCCTGACGAAAAACAGGCTCTTGTCCCTCAGCTTCACCCAGGCTCAATGTAATCAGGCGCTCATCCAACCGGTCCAATACGCGATGTTCTCCTCGATCAATCCCGGCCTTTTTATCTTGCTAAGCATGACCGCTCCGACAACTTGCTCCGCAGATCTGAGGCAGAGTCTGAATTCATCAGCGGCTTTCCCCGGTTCGTGATCGAGGGACTGGGCACGGCAGCCATCGCCGTGCTTGCATACATTCTTGCATCCCGCTCCGGTGGCATCGCCACAGCTCTCCCTGTTCTTGGCGCATGTGCGCTCGGCGCCTAGCGATTGCTCCCCGCAATCCAGCAAGGCTATTTCTCGTTTTCGCAGCTACGGAGCGGCACGGCCGACCTCCAGGCCTTCGCTACGCTTCTCGATCAGCCACCGCCGCCGACCGAATCAACTTCCGTCCAGCCGCTCCCATTCAAACACCAAATCACGCTTCAAAACATTTCCTTCCGCTATCCTGGGCAGGATCACAGTCAATCTTCCTTGCAGACACTTCGATCGCAGAAAATATTGCTCTCGGAATCTCCTTCGCGCACATCGATCAGCTGCGATTGCGACAGGCGGCGTCGCAATCGCAGATTGCCGACTACATCGATTCACTTCCAGAAGGATACATGTCCCGAATCGGCGAGCGCGGAGTGAGGCTCAGCGGTGGCCAGCGACAGCGCATTGGCATCGCGAGGGCGCTCTATAAAAACACTTCAATTATCGTCCTCGACGAAGCAACAATCGCCCTCGACCAGCATACCGAACAATCATTTACGCAGACTCTCGAACAACTGAGCCGCGACCTGACGATTATTATGGTCACTCATCGCCTCTCCTCAACACGATTCTGCACCCGAGCCATACGGGTTGATGCAGGCAGTGTCCAGGAGGTTTCCTTGCCTCAACAAGGTGCCAATAACGCAATCACTCCATGAGCATGGAAGGTCGCTCTTGATATACTCTTGACGCGTCTGTTTCCACCCTGCGTCCTAAGAACCGCCGACGGACGTAGCTAACGTCGAAATCGCTGGGGCACCGTCTCCTTTGCGGCCGACCGTGATGAGCAAAACATTTCTTGTCACCTTCGCCGACTCTGGGCTCCAGCGATCGCTGCATCGCATCGCCGCGCAATCTCGTTCGATCACGCGATTCGACAAGGTGCTTGCCGCGTCCGAGCAAGATCTCGACGCCGATTTTCGCCAACGATTTGCCTCCCGACTGCGACACGGCTCCCGAGGGTTTGGCTACTGGGTCTGGAAGCCGCAGATCATCCTGCAGGCCTTTCGCTCGGCCGCCGAGGGTGATGTGATCGTCTACTGCGACGCCGGATGTCACCTGAACCCGGGCGGACAACGCCGCCTCGATGAGTATTGCAACATGGCCCGTGCCAGCACGTCAGGCGTCCTTGCGTTCCAGAACAAGCCGTGGCTGGGCCGACCTGAAGAGGTTGATTTCGTTCTTCCCGATCGAGCGTGGACCAAGGGCGATGTGGTCGATTATTTTGACGTGCGCAACCGGCCAGATGTAACGGATACCGGGACCATTGGTGCCGGGATCATCGTGTTCAAGGTTTGCCCCCTGTCTCACACACTGCTAAAGGAATGGCTGCGGGTGTTTGAAACAGACTTTTCTCTTGTCGACGACACGCCCTCGCGGTCCCCAAACCTTTCCGGGTTTCGTGAACATCGACACGACCAGGCGGCGTTTTCGATACTTTGCAAACTCAATGAAGTTACCACGGCAAGTGCGTTCGAATACTGGTACCCCGATCAACGAAATCCTCGCCGTGCAGACTGGCACATGCTCCACGATCGACCGTTCTGGGCCGTTCGTGACAAGGATCGTGGCCCTCTGCGGAATCTCGTCGGCTTTGTTACCCAGACCGCAAGGTCGCTGGCCATTCACTCTTCCGTTCTGATATCGCGTGCACGATGAATGCTGTGTGTCCCATATGCGCTGCACCGGTCAACAAGCTGTTCACGGCGAAGATTCTTGGGCGGCACGAGACTACATATCACCATTGCGAACACTGCGGACTCCTGCGGACTGATCCGCCTCATTGGCTCGACGAGGCTTACGAGAGCGCGATCTCCACCACTGACACCGGACTCGTCGCCCGTAATCTCGCCTGCGCCCGCATCGTGACGACCATTCTTGGCCTTCTTGGCAGACCGTCCCAGCCTCTCGTTGACGTGGCTGCCGGATACGGCCTTTTCGTACGACTGATGCGAGACGCCGGCTATGACTTTCGCTGGGATGACCCCTACGCGACCAATATTTTTGCCGATGGTTTCACTGCCGATGATGTGAATTCGTCGCCAGTCATCACGGCTTTTGAGGTCTTGGAGCATGTGCACGATCCATGCGTCTTTATCGATCATCTCCGGCAGCGATGGTCCTTTCAGTTGATGTTCTTTTCCACCGAGACGTATTCCGGCCCACCACCTGCGATCGAAGCCTGGAGGTACTACTCGATTGAAACGGGGCAGCACGTCTGTTTCTACGAGGACCGCACGCTCGACCAATTAGCGGCGAGGTTTGGCCTGCGCCACAGCCGACTGGGAGTCCTTCACGCCTTTGCGCCGGCCGGCACCATGCCTTGGTACGCTCCCTTCGCATGCGGGCCACTGTCGCGCATCATCGCACCGATTCTTTCCATGGGCCGGTCTCGCGTCATGGCCGACCATGCCCTCCAGGTACGGTTGCTTCACGATAGACAGGCACACCGAGGTTCCTCGGCCGATTTGCTTCCAAAACGGGCCAGCGACACATGATGAAACCGGCTAGGCTCCGGGTTGTGCTCGACGCCCGCATGCTTCCCGGAGAGCGGGGTGGTGTCGAACAAGCCACCATCGGCCTCATGCATGCGTTTAGCAACCATGGAGGCGACCACGAATATTTTTTCCTGGCTTACGACGATGCGATCGACTGGCTCCGGCCATCGACCGGTGGTTCGGTTCGACTCGTTCCCGTAGGCCCGCCACCTGTGGCGACGTCTTTCTCACATCCCCTCCTTCGGCCACTCCTGCCGATCGCCAGACGCCTACGCCGCACAGTCTGGCCACTCGACAGGCAGATCGAACGCGAACCTACGGCCATCGCGGACATTGCACCCGATGTCATTCACTTCAATCTTCAGACTGCGTTTCAGACTGAACGTCGCAACGTATATCAGCCGTGGGATTTGCAGCATGTGCATTACCCCCAGTATTTCGACCGGGAGGAATGGCTCAAACGCGACCACGACTATCGGTTTTTCTGCCAGCAGGCAGACCGAGTGTTGTTGACGTCGCAGTGGGGCCGCGCCGACGTGGAGCGCATCTACAAGATACCCCGCAGCAAAACCTGCGTCATTCCCATGGCCGCACCCGTTACCACATATCCCACCATCGACGACCGTGCCATTGATAGTCTTCTTGAAACCAGCTGCATCCCATCCGCCTTCGCCCTCTACCCGGCCCAGACGTGGGCTCACAAGAATCACGCCACGTTGATCGAGGCCCTGCGACTCGCCAGAGATCGGCATGGTGTCACGATCGCACTCATCTGCACCGGCAGGCTCACGTCTCATTACCGCGCCCTCGTGCAGCAGATTGTAAATGCAGGTCTTGAGCAGCAGGTCCGATTCTTGGGGTTTACTGACGCTGAATTCCTTTTGTCGCTATTCAGAAGGGCCCGCATGCTGGTATTTCCTTCACTGTTTGAAGGCTGGGGACTGCCTCTCACCGAGGCCATGGTTCTTGGCGTTCCCATCGTTGCTTCCACGGCCACCTGCATACCGGAACAACTTGGCGATGCCGCCCTCATGGTCGACCCCCGCGATGCTGACGCGATGGCACAAAGCATGATCCGACTCTGGAACGACACTGCCCTGCAGAAAAGCCTCGCCGACAAGGGCCGGCGACACGTTGCACAGTTCACATGGTCGAGAACGGCTTCCGAACTGATTGCGATTTACGGGCACCTCGCGGCGCAACACAAATGACATCGGGAAAGCGATCGCAACGTTGTTGACGCGGTACGTCCGAATGAGGCCACCTCAACTGCGGCCATCCTCGACACACTCTACACCGAATGCCCCCGCCCATGATTCATGAGTTTCTCTGCCGAACGTACGCCTTTCTATTCGCGAACCGGGCGTGCCGCCCGCTCAACTCGCTGCTGCTCGCGTGCAGCCTTCGTGGACTCGGAATCCAGAATTGGCACTCGCCCGCGGCCTCGGGTGAGCGGTGGTTTCTACGTCGATACCTCCCGCGAGTGGCCAATCCGACGATCATCGATGTAGGGGCACATCGTGGTGATTACACTGCAATGTGCCTTGAGTTCGCCCCCCATGCCCGGATCTTGGCCTGTGAACCGCACCCACTGTCCTTGGCCGAACTGCGTCGTCGGTTTTCCGATTGCAGCAATGTTTCGCTCTGCGAAACCGCTATCGCAGCAAATACAGGCTGCAGAAGTTTTTACGATCGGGCCAGCGAGCAGGGAACCTCTCATGCGTCCCTGCATCGGGCCGTTATAGAAGATTTGCATATCTGCGAAGCAGCGGAATTCGCGGTCCAAGTGACGACACTGGATGAGATCGCTACCCGGCACTCTATTGGCAATATCGATTTGCTGAAGATCGACACGGAAGGGTCCGAACTGGACGTCCTGAAAGGCGCCGTCGGTCTGCTCCGAGAGAACCGGATCGCCGTGTGCCAGATCGAATTCAATGCGATGAATGTGTACAGCCGCGTCTTCTTCAAAGACTTTTGGGACGTGCTGACCGACTTCCACCTCTTTCGGCTTCTCCCGGGCGGACTGCTGCCGATCACCGCCTACAACCCGCTTTACGCCGAGATTTTTGCCTACCAGAACATCATCGCGGTATCCCGTCATCACAATGAACGGCTGCGGATTCTTGAAGGTTCGTGAGACCAGCGGAATAGAATTCGCACCGACTCAGCCTCCCGCGCCGGTGGATCGCTGAATGCGGCGTCGCCACGTGCTGGCCAAGTCTGCCACATACGTCAGCGCGTATGACGGCATCGCATAACGCCGCAAATGCTGCCGACTGTATTGCTGCTCAAAGGCAAGGTAATGCTCGCCAACCTGCCACTCCGGACGATCCATTCCTGGTGGCACCCTGTATCCGCTCGTTGCCTCCTTCCGGTAGTTACCGTGGGTCGCACCGAGGTCGTCGAATCCCGTGTTTCGTATCAGATTGCCGTTGGGCACAACGGCCACCTGCCGGTTGCGTAAAAGCGTGGCCTGAACCTGGTAGTCCCACGAATCGAGGCGTCCGTCGCGAACCCGCCCATACGATGTCTTTAGGTAACGACGAACAGGCGCGGGAAACGCGGGACTGATCGCCCTCAAGGCGAGCAGGTCCTCCCGTGTTATTTCGGGCCGATATGTGCACCAAAAGCGTCGCCATGTCGCCCACCCCCACAAGAATGCAAGGCGACTGAAGAGACACTGTGCTGAAGAAGTGGCGGTTTGGCGCGTGTCGCTAAACGGACTGCTCTGATTGCAACCACTGATGAGACCGACCTTCGGATCGTGCCGAAATATGTCGAGCGACTTTTCGGCAAAGTAAAAGAAGTCCCGGCATGGCAGCACATCGTCTTCCAGCACGATGCCTTCAGGCACGTTCGCGAAAAACCAGTGGATCGCAGTCGTTACCCCCCTTTCGCAGCCTTGATTATCCGCTGCAAAGAGCGTTTCGACCTCGCAGGGCCAGTCGATTTCAGAGGCCAAGACAGCACGCACCGAGCGAATGCTGTCGTTTATGCGTTGGTCTCCCGGAACAAAACCATCGCACGCGACAAACAGTGTCTTTGCCTTGGCCTGTCTCAAGACCTCGATTGCCTGATGGGTTCGTTCGGGCCTCCGCCAATTGATGAGGAGGATCGGTGTGTTCATGGTCGACTATGTTCCGGCTTTCGCACGACTGCCGCTTGCATGTGGCAGTGCAAGAATGGTGTCCGTGCCAGCAAGTCATTCAACCATGTTCCCAGCCAACTCGGATGGAACTTCCAGCTCTGAAAACGCACGAGCATCCCAAGCGGGTTCAGGTCGTGATACAGGCCGTCGATAATGCCGATCGGCACGTGCTCGACAATCTCGAATCCCACCTCCCTCAGTTCGTTGCGGTATTCCTGCACGGTCATGTGATACTCGAAAAAGTCGCCGTATGGCGGCATCACAACGTACCGATATTCAGAATTCCGACGATTCATCGGCTTATTCTTCCCGCTTGTGATCCACGCGAACACGGCTAGCGGAAATCTCGTGATTTCGGAAAACCACAGCCACCGCTTCCACTGCCGAACGCTATTGTGCACAGGGACGGTGATGATCGCATAGCCGCCTGGCTTGAGCAGTCGGTAAATCTCACGTAATGGACGGCTGGGGCCTTCTGGCCAATGTTCAACCACTCCAAGCGACATGATTCCATCGAAACTGTTGTCTGGAAATGATGAGTTAGCCACGTCGCCCAATTCAATGTTGAGTTCAGGCCAGATCGACCGCACTTGATCCACGGTGGATCGTATGAACTCGAGGCCCACTACATCCCAGCCCCGATCGTGGAGGTACTTGACGTACCGCCCCAACCCGCAACCGGACTCCAACACTCTGCAGCCCGGTGGAAAATACTTGGTGACGACCGGAAATACGCCGTCTCGTTCACACGTAGCGAGCAGCGATTCGGCGTCCTCTGTATCCCAATGAAACGCGATCGTCATGAATGACTCCAAAAACGGTTACCAGACGGGAAGCAATCACTTTAAAGCACATTACGGCTCATCGAGTCCTGCCCCTCACGACGTAGTTCACCGAACTGGCTACCCAAGACAACGAGCGCCGCACTGTGCCGCGCACAAATCTCTTGAGGCCGAACAGGATATATGCGAGGGTGGGATTGAGTCCGTTGGCCCGCTGGCTCACAAACACCTCACGAAAACCCTCCAGCGGCTTCCGGTCGCTCACGCCCCCGCCACGGAATCCAGCCAACGGCCGCGGGACCCGGACGAACGGCACGCCAGCGAGATACGCCCGCAGGATGAGATCGTAGTCCATCGCAATCCGGTAGGCCTTCCCGAAGCCTCCGATCCGCTCGTAGACGGCTTTCGGCACGAACGTGGCCGGATGAAACACCGGAGTGCCAAAGCGGATCATGAGCCAAAACGGCACGGTCGACCTCTGGACCATCTCACGCCCATGCTCGATGCGGATCACATCACCGTGAACGATCGGTGATTTCCCGTGACTCGCGAAGGTCTTTGCCACAGCATCGAGCGATCCCGGCATGAGATAATCGTCGGCATTGATGATGCCGACGATAGCCCCCGAGGCTTGTGCGATTGCCTTGTTCCAGGCGTCGGAAATGCCCTCGTCTGGTTCCCGAATCAACACGTCGATCCGGTCGAGATACGGACTCACGTGCGCAAATGCCTCCGGCCCCGAACCGCCGTCAACAAAAATGTATTCGAGGTTGGGATAGCCTTGGGAGAGCACGCTTTCGATCGTCTGTCGCACCTCGGGGCCCGGATTGAGCGCGGCTGTGATCATCGTGATTTTGGGAACCGACCCGTCGGTGACGGTCATGATGTCGTGTTCCCGATTGTTGCCACGTAAACCTTGCACATCTCGTCGGCGAATCGATCCGCTGACAGATGTCCACGCACCCTTCGGCCGCCGGCTGTCCGGCTATGCTCCCGAAGCGACTGGTCGGTAAGCAGCCGCGCGACGATGTCCGCGAGCGCCGGCACGTCCCGCGCCGGGGCGAGCTGATCGACCAGTTCAGGCCCAATCGTCTCACGAACCGGCGGGATGTCATAGGCGGCGATGGCTGTTCCCGCCGCCAGAGCCTCGGCGAGCACCAGCCCAAACCCCTCCCGAGTGCTCGGTAGCACCAGCACCGTGGCGGATTTCATACGGCCGATCACCTCCGCGTGCACCGGCAGGTCGCCCGTAAACTCGACCTCGTTGGCGAGGCCCAGGCTCTCCGACCTCTGCCGCATGCGTGGAAGCAGCGGACCGCTGCCCACCACCGCCGCCGCGATCGGCGGGCCACCGCTGGACCGCCGAGATGCCACGACCCTGGCTACCACCTCCAGAAAATCCTCCACATGCTTGTGCGGGATGACGCGGCCCACGAAGAGTAGATCCACCGGCTTGTCTGACACCGGAGCCGCATCGATCGCCACCACATCAACGCCATTGGCGACGACCGAGATCCGGGACGGCTTCACGCCAAATCGCCTCACGAGATCATCGGCCACCGCCCTGCTCACCGCCACGATCTTCCGATACGGCAGCCGATAGAGCAGCTTCTCGATCGGCTTCACAATCCACCGATCACGGGCCGATAGCCACTGGTCGTCGCCGCCGGACGTGCCCGCCGGTTTGCTCGACGTGTCGTGGATCGTCGCCACCATCTTCTGCCGCGAGAGCAGGCAGGCCAGCCAGACCGGCGGCAGCGGGGCATACGTCTGCGTGTCGATGATGTCGTAACGATGCGTGAGGATGTGGACGAACGCCGTGACCATGAACCGCAGCGTCGCGGCAAGCGGACGGCTCGGCGGGCTTGCGATCCTTGGGCCGCGGTGCAGGTGCCGCACGCCGTCAATCATCTCCTCGTCGGGGCTCTCCCGCTGCCGCATCGAGAGCCAGGTCACATCATGCCCGCGCTTTGCAAGTTCGCGGGCCAGCAGCGCATACCGCACCTCCCCGCCCCCTATCGAATACGGCACCGACATCTCACTGATGATCAAAATCTTCATGGTGGAAGTCACATCGTGGTCTGGTGCGACCGGTCAGCATAGAGCGACTCCCACGAGCCCAGCGGCGCGTTCGTTCGTCGGAGCACGATTACCGGCGTATGGCTGGCAGCAGGCCAGAGTCGCCCAAGCCAATTTGCGAAGCCGGTCGCGGGAAGCGGATAGAAACCCACACCGATCGATTCCACGATCTCAAACGCGCTGCCTGCGGTCAGAAACTGCTTAAACTCACCGTGCGTGAACGACCGCACGTGCGGCCCGAACACGCGGATCATCGACGGCTGAAGGCCCAAGAGCAGCATGATCCGGCTATGCAGGCTGCCGAGGTTGGGAACCGAGGCGACAAGGATTCCCCCGGGCTTGAGAACGCGAGCGATCTCGTCCATCACCGCGAAGATGTTCTTCAGATGCTCGAGCACCTGGTTGCAGACCACGACATCCATCGACGCGTCCGGCCATGGCAATCGAGGCTGTTCGAGATTGCACCGGGCGACTTCGATCGCCTGCCGCTCCGCGGCTCGGGCCTGATCCTCGCAGACTTCCACGCCAAAGAGCCGACTCGCTCGGCAAGCCTCGCCATACTCCACGGTATGCCAACCATCCCAGCATCCCACATCGAGCAACGCACCGCCTCGAGGCGAGTGTCTCGCCAACGCGTCAGTGATGGTCGCGTGCAGTGCAAGATGGACGGTTTCACACAATCGTGAGCCGAAGTCTTTCATACGACAGTTTCCCCGATCCATGCCTTGATCTCACGGCGAAACCGTCTCGCTAACGATCAAGATCTTCATAACGCACGCGCATAAACACGGAGCGGCCGCGGCAGTTAACGCCGCCCGCAAATACTGGCATTATGTTCACCATCCAACATTTGGTGTCGCATATGCCAGAAGTGTAGAGATTCTACGGGATCGTGATAAAGGTCTATTTTCACGACCACCCGCCGCCTCATTTTCACGCTGTGTATGCCGAGCATCAGGCACTGTACGATATTGAAACGTTGGAGGTAATCGAAGGCGATCTCCCGCGAACCGCTGCGAAACTGGTGGTGGAATGGGCAACACTAAACCAAAACGCATTGAAACGAATCTGGGAAACGCAGGATTTCCTAGCGATTCCGCCATTGGAGTAAGCGATCAAGTGCGGCCGCCGCGGGTCGTTACTGTCGATCCGTTGAATGACCATCGGCTTCGCGTCTTGTTCGACAATGGCGTCGTCAAACACTACGACGTCAAACCTCTGCTCAACACGCCGCATTTTAAGCCGTTGCAGGATCTGACGACGTTCCTGAAAGTGCATGTCGAGCCAGGTGGTTTCGCCGTGGCGTGGGACAGCGGCATCGATGTCAGCGAATACGAACTGTGGCAACACGGATCATGAGTTCTCCAGCCAGCCCGTGATCTGGTCGCGAAACCGTCTCGCTCCAAACCGCTGCACTGATGCGAGCATGACATTCGGATCCCACGTGGTCGCCCGAGCCTGCCCGATCGCGTCGATGACCGCATCCACGGTCGCCTCCTCAAACAACACGCCACCGCGGCCCGGCTCCACCGTCTCGAGGGCACCGCCTCTCGCCAGCGCCACGACCGGGCAGCCCCGCCCGATCGCCTCGAGCGGCACGATCCCAAAGTCTTCTTCGCCACAGAAGAGCAACGCCTCGTGCGACCGGTAGAGTGCGTCGAGCCGACGGTCATCCACATAGCCGACGAACCGTGTCCGCGGCCCCGCGATCGCCTCAAGCGACTTCCGCTGCGGCCCATCGCCCACCACCGTGAGCGGGAGATCGAGTCGCCGTGCCGCCTCCACCGCAATTCGATCGTTCTTGTAGGGCTGCATCCCCGACACGACCAAGAGCCCAGTACGCGGGCCCTCGGCAGATGGCTCCTCCGGTAGGGCCACCGGCGGATGGATCACCCGAAAAGAAAACTCGGGGACACAATAGGCAGCTGACGCACGCCGCGCCGTCGCGCGGGAGTTGACCGCCCACGACGCCACGCGGCCCGCCGCCTCGCGGTCGATCCGTCGCAGCCGCTCGATCGTCCGTCGCACCGCCGGCCGCGCGAGCGACGGCACCCGGGCCTCGGTCTCAGCGGCCTCGTGCCAGATGTGCCGCATCGGCGTGTGCAGATAG
Source organism: Planctomycetia bacterium (assembly GCA_026401075.1). GTDB lineage: Bacteria > Planctomycetota > Planctomycetia > Pirellulales > UBA1268 > CAMCQY01. Next base: position 12,167 of record JAPLNQ010000129.1, on the reverse strand, counting down.
ACATGCACGGGAGCCCCGGTCTCGAGCGCAAGCGTCTTCGCGAGGCCCGCGTCCGACACGAGCAGCCGATCGGCATCGGCCAGCTCACGATGAAACGAACGCCGCATACCCCAGGGCAAGAGCGGCAAGAGCAGTGGCATCAGCCCCGGCACGGCCTGCGAGGCCCGAAAGAGCGGCTGCAGCCGGCTCGGCCGCACCCGAGGCAGGAGGTTGGCGATCTCATCGGGCCAGCCTGAGACGTCCGTCGCCGCAAACGCCGTCAGGATTGGCGCGGCGGGAAACAACGCCGCCAGTTCCGCGAGCACCCGCTCACCGCCACGCGGCTCGAAAAACCAGTGGTGGGCGAGGAGTGTGCGGGATGTCATGAAACCAAGCGACCACGCTCTCAAGGAGTGACGATCACGATGCTGCCGGCCTTCAACCGCTCGAAGTCCGTCGTGTTGAACGTATACAAACGACTGCACCCCTGCCGCTCGGCACAGAGCAGATGCAGGGCATCATAGATCACGCCGCTGGGCAATCCTCGCTCGACGACGCGATCGATCGCGTCGTCATAGTCTTTGAGCAGCAGCGGGCAGACCTGGAAATCCCGGCGCAGATTCTCCCGGATCAAACGGCCCGCCTCGGATGGCCGAATGCGGCGAGGCAACGGCATGGCCGTCAGCGTGGCGTAACACTCCGCCAGGGCATGGGTCGAGCACAGCGGCTTGGTCTTACCGCCGCGAACCCGTCGGTAGCACGCAAGGGCCGCTTCGTGATTCGGCAATTGGTCCACCATCGCGGTCACGAGCACCGACGTATCAAAAAACGCGTTCATCGCTGTCGCGGCGGGTGAACCTGCTCGTCAGCCCGAGCATTCCGCTGCGTCCTGAGAAAGGCAACGACGTCGATGTTCGCCTGATTCGGACCGTGGTGAATCAAAATTCCCTGTCTGTCGACCAGCGGCTCACGGGCTTCGCGATGGCGAATCACGACCGAATCGTCGAGCACGTCGATCTCCAACTCAGAACCCGGCGTCAGGTGAAGTTGGTCACGGACCGCTTTGGGAACGACGATCCGACCCGCACCATCAATGGTTGTTTTCATGCCATTATGGTATCGCAAATGCCATCTTCGGGCAACTTGGTCACATCCGCGGCGGCAGCTCGCTGTCGATCAGCGACACGACGAACGACGCGAAGATGATCTGGATACCGGCGAGCACGAGCGATGTGCCGATCACCGTCTCGCGGATGCGGCCGCCCGGCCCGAATCCGCCCCGCAGGAAGTCGAAGAGCACCGCCGCCATAAACAAGACACCGGCACCGGCGATCACCGCGCCGACGAGCACCGCGCGATCGTCGCGAATGACAGCGACGCCGTCGTTGAGAATCCGCGAGCGGCTGTAGAAGCCCCGCTTGCTCGCCCACACCTGCGCGATCGTGCCGAGCGTGAAGCCCGACAGGCCAAGGTTGAACATTCCGCCCGCAAGAATCAGCCAATGGTCGCCGATCGGAAAAGGCCCGATCTGCACCATCTCGCCCGACCGCGTCGTGAGGAGCGGCCCGGCGAGCAGCAATGCCATCCCGATCAGCGCCGCCGACGGGATCAGAAACATCCACAGCGGCGAGAGCGCCAGCAGAAACCGCAGGTGCCGCCAGCCGTCGCGCCACGGCCGCAGATGCGGCTTGCGATCGCGGCCGTCGGGATGCAGCGTGATCGGCACCTCCGTCATCCGCAGCTGCTTGAGGGCCGCCTTCACGACCAACTCGCTCGCAAACTCCATGCCGGGGGAATTGAGCTGAAGGTCAAGCGCAGCGTCGCGGCGAAAGGCCCGCAGGCCGCTGTGGGCGTCGCCCACCCCCGAATGGAAAAAGAGATTGAGGATCCCAGAGAGCACCGGATTGCCCAGGTAGCGGTTCATCGGCGGCATCGCCCCGGGCATGATCTTCCCAGTGAAGCGGTTGCCCATGCAGAGGTCGTAGCCCTCCTCGAGCTTCGCCACCATCGGCACACCCTCGCGAAAGTCGTAAGAGGCGTCGCTGTCGCCCATCACGATGAAGCGACCGCGGGCCTCCTCGATCCCGTGGATGAGCGCGGCCCCATAGCCCCGCTGTGGGCAGAGGGTCACCCGGCAGCCGCGCGACTCGGCATACTCGCGGCTGCCGTCGGTGCTGCCATTGTCGGAGATCAGGATCTCGGCCGTGAGCCCGCGGGCGGCGAACGTCGCGACCGCCTGCTCGGCCGTGTCGATGCAGGCTGGCAGCGTGATCCGCTCATCCAGGCACGGCATCAGGATCGTGACGTCGATCACGCCGGGCTGGCCGCTCGCTGATGTGGTCATGGCGTTGGCTCCTGCGGCGGCGCGGGCTGCACCACCCACGTCGATCCACGGTCGTCGGCGGCTGTCATACGGGCCTGCATGCCGACAGCCTCCGCGAGCTTCGCGATCACGAGCTTGTCGTTCTCGAAGCCCGTGCTCACGAGCACATACGGGCCATGCTCAAAGAACGGGTGATTGCGGATCAGATCGTTGCGGAAATGGCCCTTCTTGGGATCGACGAACGAGACGACATCGCCCTGCACGATTTCCATGTCGGCTGGCTGCGGCGGCATCTGCGAGACATGATCGACGATCACAGCATGTATCTGCCAGAGACGCACCGGGAGACAGATCGCCAGGCTGAGCACGGCGGCGAGGCCGGCGGCCCGCAGCACGTCGGTAACCGACGCGCCGTCCGGCTCGGCATTCGTCCGATCAGCGGCGAGACCGGATGCAAGGATCGGCAGACAGCTCCACGCCGAAAAGAAATAACGGTAGCCCCAGCCATGGCCACCGCTGGCCGAGATCAGGGCGTAGCCGAAGAACGTCGAGAGCCCCGAGAGCCCAAAGAGTCTGGCGGCCGTCGAACGCCGGTTCGTCCAAAACCCCCAAAAGGCAATCACGAGCAGGCCGGGAGCATCCCACGCCACGAGTCGCAGCAATGAGAGCATGCGGCCCTGCCAGAGGTCGTCGAAGCTGGGGAGTTGGAGGGCAGAGAAATAGCCTGCCATCGCCCCGACGATGGATGCAGCGCCGGCCGGAGCCGCGGGGGGTGAGGGCGGCGCGTCCGCTGTCGCCTGACTGGCAGCCGTGGTCGCAGCATCGTTGGCCGCTGGAGCGACCGCCACCGGACCGTTGCCACGCACCGACTCCTCCACGCGACGCCACCCCACTTCGATCGGCAGAAACACCGCCGCATAGCAGAGGCCGATCAGCGGCAGTCGCGTCCAACGGTCGGGCCTCACTGCCAGCCATCCCAGCCACGGCAGCGCGAAGACGAGGTGCGGAAACGGATTGTGCAGCGCGAGCGCAAATCCTCCCACGAGCCCCGCCCCAGCCACCCGAGCAACCGTGGGCGTCAGTAAGAGCCAGGCGAAGAGCAGGTTGAGTGTGAGGTGCGACGTCATCGCGTAAAACGAGATGCCATAGGCTGCGAACACCGGTGAGGCGAGCGTGAACAGCACCGCCCAGCCCGCGGCCCGCTCGCCAAAGGCCCGCCGCGCCACCGCCGCCACGAGCAGGACCGCGCAGCCCGACAGCGCCGGATTGAGCGCCCACGGAATGCCGAGAAACGTGAACGGCGTCATCAGGATCGCATGGCCCGGCCAGTATTCGGAACAGGCCTGGCCGGTCGACTTCGACACCGCAAAAAACCAGCCAACGTTCTGCGGCGCCACGAGCAGCGGCGTGATTTCCGCTGGCCACTGGGCCGTGAGCCGGCCACGCGCGAACACCTGCGACTGAAACGTGGGCGCATACTCATCCATCGTCAGTGGATACGCATGCTGTGCGACGACCGACAGTGCCATCAGTGCCACGGCCACACCCACAGCCACCAGGCGAGCCTGGCGGCCCAGCCACGCCGTCAGGTCGTCGATCCACCGCTGCGGAGGCAGCAGGAAGGCCGCGACGAGGAACACGAACCCCAGCAGGGCGCCCGCCCAATCGACGGTGGCCAGCAGGTGGTAGAAGATCGAGAAATACTTCTGCCCCGGGGGCAGTTGGGCGTCGGCGATCAGCTTGAGAAAGCAGAGGTAGGCCGCCACGCTGCCCTGCACGGCCAGGGCCGCCACGATCGGCCAGCGATCGCGAAAACACCGCGAGCGCAGGCTGTCGGGGTGCTGCGCGAAGGCCTGCTCCATGACACCTGCCCTCTGATTCCCTTGCTTGCGCTGCGGGCTTGGATGAAACCGCGCCTACCCCGCCATCGCACGCTTGAGATTCTCGTCGATCGCGGCCAGGAAATCCTGCGTGGTGAGATGCGGCTGCGCGGGGCCGATCAGGATCGCGAGATCCTTCGTCATCTTCCCCTGCTCCACCGTCTCGATGCAGACCCTTTCGAGGGTGTCGGCGAAGTGGGTCACCGCCGGCGTGTATTCGTCGGCGTGGGCTTGCCCTGCTGGTGCTGGCGGTAGTGCCGGGTGACCGTGCCGTGGGCGGCCTCGGCCTCGACCGTCTTGCCGTCCGGCGTCATCAGCACGCTCGTCATCAGGCCGAGCGAGCCGAAGCCCTGGGCCACGATGTCGCTCTGCACGTCGCCGTCGTAGTTCTTGCAGGCCCAGACGTAGCCGCCCTCCCACTTGAGCGCGGAGGCGACCATGTCGTCGATCAGGCGATGCTCGTAGGTGATGCCTTTTGCCGCAAACTCAGCCTTGAACTCGGCGTCGAAGATCTCCTGGAAGATGTCCTTGAAGCGGCCGTCGTAGGCCTTCAGGATCGTGTTCTTCGTGGAGAGATAGACGGGGTAGTTGCGGGCCAGTCCGTAGCGGAGGCTGGCGCGGGCGAAGTCGCGGATCGAGTCGTCGAGGTTGTACATCGCCATCGCCACGCCCGGCGACGGGAAATCGAACACGTTCATCTCCATCGGCTTGGAGCCATCGGCCGGCGTGAACGTGAGCGTGAGCTTGCCGGGGCCGGGGATCTTCACGTCGGTGGCCCGGTATTGATCGCCGAAGGCATGGCGGCCCACCACGATCGGCTTCGTCCAACCAGGCACCAGCCGCGGGATGTTTTTGATGATGATCGGCTCGCGGAAGATCACGCCGCCCAAGATGTTGCGGATCGTGCCGTTGGGGCTCTTCCACATCTTCTTGAGGCTGAACTCCTTCACGCGGGCCTCGTCGGGCGTGATCGTGGCACACTTCACGCCCACGCCGTATTCCTTGATGGCGTTGGCCGCATCGACCGTCACCTGATCGGCAGTCGCATCGCGGTTTTCGATGGAGAGATCGAAATAGCGGATGTCGAGATCGAGATAGGGCAGGATCAGTTTGTCCTTGATGAACTGCCAGATGATCCGCGTCATCTCATCGCCATCGAGATCGACCACCGGGCCTACGACCTTGATCCTGCCTGCCATGATGAACCACTGCTCCTGCTGCGGGAATGCCTGACGAAACCACTCTGCACGAAAACGCCTACAAGGGCGTTGTTGTACCAAGCCGGCCGCCACGTTTCATCCGCACCCGAATCCGCCGCACGATCGGGGGAGCCGGGGATCGGTGCGAGGATCCCGAGCATTACGCCGCCGCGGCGTTCGCGAGGGAACTCGTACCGTCCCCGGCGTCGCGTTGCCACAGGCTCGGCCTGCCCTACGACACCGTTGCGGCGAGGATGTCGGCGGCCGTGTCGACCTGGGCAAGCTCGATCCATTCGTCGGCCGTGTGGGCCTGGCCGATCGCCCCCGGACCGAACACGAGGCTCGGCACGCCCGCGGCGGAAAGCACGCTGGCGTTGGTGCCGTAGCGGGCGGCAATCTGCCGCGATGCCACGCCCTTCCCTTGGGCAGCGGCGGTGAGCCTGTCGAACCACGTCCGGTCGGCCATCGCCGGCAGGCCCGCGCTCTCCAGGAACGGCGCGTCGTGCTCGATGCGGGCTCCACCACAGGCCGCCGCGATCCGCTCGATCACCTCGTTGCGGGCCGCCTCGGGCGACTCGCCCGGCACGACGCGTCGATCGAGCTCCAACACAACGAGATCGGGAACGAGGTTCACTCCCGGGCCACCATGGATCGTGCCCAGGTTCAGGGTCGGCGGGCCGCAGGGATGCCCGGGGTGTCTCGTCAACAGTTCCCGCGCCAGCGACTCGATCGCGCCGATCGCGCGGCCCGCCGGATAGATGGCGTTGTCGCCCTGCTCTGGGAACGCGCTGTGACAGGCCACGCCGTGCACCCGCATCCGCCACCGCACGGCGCCCTTGTGCTGCGTGACGATGTCGAGCTCCGTGGGTTCCGCGACGATGGCCGCCGTGGGTGTTCCGCCGAGCAGATCGTGGGCCGCCAGGTCTGGCGGAGCGAGTTCGGCGGCGGGCGTCGTCCAGAGCCGCGCGATCGCCTTCGCGCCGGAGAATCCAAACTCCTCATTGACGGTGGCGGTGAAGACGACGTTGGCCAGCCGCGGCCGGCCGGAGGTCCGCAGCCGATCGATCGCCACGAGCATCGCCGCCATGCCCCCCTTCACGTCGCACGAGCCGCGGCCATACAGACGGCCGTCGCGGACCACCGGCGTGAAGGGCTCGATCGACATGCCGTCGGCGGGGACCGTGTCCTGATGGGCATCCCAGAGGATGGTGGGGGCGTTTGGCACCGTGGCTTCGAGCCGGACGACCACGTTGTCGCGGCCGGGCGAGACGGGCTGTCTGACCGAGGGCAGGCCGGCCGCCATGAACCGCTGCACGAGGTAGTCGGTGACCCGTCCCTCCAGGTAGTCGGGGCCCGACACATCCCGCCCCATGGGGTTCACGCTCGGACGGCGGACAAGATCAGCGAGGGTCGCTACGTGTTCGGACATGCCCGCCAACCTACCAAACCGCCCTTCCGCCCGGCGAGGTTCCTTTTTCGCCCTGCGGGTTTCTCCTTACGGGTTTCTCCCTGCGAGACGGCGGCGGCAGGGCGGTGGTAGAATGACGTTATGAACAACCGACCAGCACGCTCCATAACGACACTCCCGGCAGCCGCCCGATGGCTGGTGGCCTGCGTTGCCATGCTCCTGTTGTCAGGCGACGCCGCACGTGCCCAGCAGGATACGACCACGGCTGCGATCAGAGCCGCCATCCGCAGCTACGCGGAGGCCTTCGAGCGGGGCGACGGCAAGGCGCTCGCGGGCTTCTGGACACCAGACGGCGACATCGTCGATGACGAGGGACGGGTGCTCAACGGCCGCGAGGCCGTGAGGCAGATCACGCCGGCCACCAAGGATGCGCCTCGGCCGGCGTTTCGGATCGAACAGACGCAACTGCGGCTGCTCAGCGGCGACGTCGCCATCGAAGACGGCACCGTCGAGGTGACCCCGCCCGGCGCGACCGTGGCACTGACCGGATGGTTTTCGGCCACCTGGGTCAGGCACGACGGCGTATGGAAACTGGCCAGCCTCCGCGAGTCGCGCGTCACATCTCCGCACAACACTCCTCGGCTCGCCGACCTCGACTGGATGGTCGGCGACTGGACGGTGGTGGAGGACCACCCCGACCGCGAGCCGGCAGCCGGCAGCCTGCCGCTTGTGCCGGGCGGTAGCCCGCCGATCGAGGTATCGGTCCGCTGGAACGCCACCCGCACCTTCCTCATCCGCGACATGACGATCGCCGACGCCGCCGCCCCATCGAGCGGTGATACCGGCGACGGCCTGCCGGCGATGCACATCACGCAGCGGATCGGCTGGGATCCGCTCTCGCGGCAGATCGTCTCGTGGTCGTTCGGCTCAGACGGCAGCCATGGCGAGGCGACATGGAGTCGCGACGACGACACCTGGGTCGCGCGGACGATGGCCGTGATGCCCGACGGCACGCAGACATCGTCGCTCAATATCTACATCTACGATGGCGCCGACCGCTGCACCTGGCGATCGGTGCCCACGCATGTCGGCGGCGAACATGCGCCGCACGTCAGCATGACGATGATCCGCAAGCCGAAGTCCGCATCACGGCAGACTTCTCCGCAAACGTCTCCGAAGGGGAGCCCGGCCCGATGAACACGCACCCGCACGCCATCCGCCGCCTCCACGCCATTCTGCTGACTGGCCTGATACTGGCGACCGGCCTCGGCCGACTGTCAGAGGCGCAGCCACCGGCCAAGAACGGCGGGGCGACCGCAACACCTTCAACTCCCGCAGCGCAGCCGTCGAAGGCCGCCGCCAATGACGACGATGGCGATGGCGAGAGTGATCTGGAGCAGAAGGTCGCGATCATGAACAGCCCGCGGTGGCGTCGGGCCATCTTCGAACTGGGCGAATGGCTTTCCGCTCAGGCGATCTACACTCCCACGCAGGTCCGCAACATCAAGGCTGACTTCAACCGCAAGGTCGAGAACATGTCGCCGCACGACCTTGAATATCTCCTCGATGATCTCGACGCGAAGTTCAAGATCCTCGACACCCCGGAGGCTCAGGATGCGCGGTCGTGGGTGGCGCAGTATCTGTCGGTGATGTCGGACCAGAAGCGGGCAGAGGCACTCAAGGATGTGCCCAACGTGGTCACGATGACCGCCGGGCAGCTTCAGCAGGAAATCCAGAAGATCGAGCGGAAGCGCAGCTCGCTGCAGCAGCAGCAGGCGGCGTTTGACGAGGGGCGGGAGCAGATGGTGCAGCAGGCCCAGGCCGCGCGGCAGCAGACGGCGGCGGCCTCCGCGGCGGCGATGAGACAAGGAGGCGGCATGTCCTATTCGCCTTACCGCGGTGGCGGCGGTGGCGGCGGCGGCGGTGGTAAGCCGCCGTTTTCGGATGTGCAGGGCAGCGGGATGTCGATCATGTCAGGGCCATTTGGGGCCTATGTGTCGATGAATCTCGGCGGCTTCTAACTTTCCGCCGGGCGTTTTCCCGCGAAAAAGACCCCGACTTGGATAACGCGGCCGGTAATGCCGATTGACCGGCGGGCCCTGCTCGCCGGGTTTTTTTGGGCTGCGACTTCGTGACAAATTTCACGAAGTAGTCTCCCACGGCCGATTTTCACAACCGGAACCCATCCCGGCGCTCCGGACACCCCGTTCTTTCGACCTCCACCCGCCCCGCGGACATCATGGACGCTATCCTTCCCGTCCTGCTCTTTGTGGCCATCGCGGCGGCGGTGTCGGTGGGCCTGCTCGTCACGGCCAACCTGATCGGCCCGCGGCGCAGCGGGGCCGTCAAGGAAATGCCGTACGAGAGCGGCATGGATCCCGTCCACGACACCCGCCGACGGTTCGATGTGCGGTTCCACCTCGTCGCCATCACCTTCCTGGTGTTCGACGTCGAACTCCTCTTCCTCTATCCATGGGCTGTCGCCAGCCGGTCGGCCGCGGGCATCGACGCCGCCGTGGCCGACGGACTGGTCTCCTGCCGAGGCATCGTCTACGTCGGCGCGATGCTCTTTATCGCTCTGGTGATCGTGGGGTTCGCATACGACTGGCGAAAGGGAGTGTTCCGATGGCGTTAAATATGCCGGGACGACAGACCGTGCCTGGGAAGATCGAACTGCCCGAGAACGTCGTGGTCAGCAGGCTCGACGAACTGGCCAACTGGTGCCGTAAAAATAGCCTCTGGCCGATGCCCTTCGCCACCGCGTGCTGCGGCATCGAACTGATGGCCACCGGCGCCGCCAAGCACGACCTGGCCCGGTTCGGCGCCGAGGTCTTCCGTTTCAGCCCGCGGCAGTGTGACCTGATGATCGTGGCGGGCCGCGTGGTCATGAAGATGCTGCCGGTGCTGCAACGCATCTGGCAGCAGATGCACGAGCCGAAGTGGTGCATCTCCATGGGCGCCTGCGCGAGCACCGGCGGCGTGTTCGATACCTATGCCGTCGTGCAGGGCATCGACCGCTTCATCCCGGTCGACATGTACGTGCCCGGCTGCCCGCCGCGGCCCGAGCAGCTCATCCAGGCGATCATTGACCTGCAGGACAAGATCCAACACGAAGGCACGATCACGGGCCGCGAGTTCGACACCAGCCAGCGGCAGCTCCGCAAGCGGGCGCTCGTCGAAGCTGACCAGTTGCTCGTGCTCGACGCCGCCCGCAATCCCGTCGCCCAGCGGGAACTCTCCGCCGCGGCCCACCGCACCTGACCCCCTGACAGCTGATAGCTGGACACAGCACATAACTCCTCCAATGCCCCACGAACCTCCCGCCGTCGATGACGTTCTGGCCACGGTCACCGCCCGCTTCGGCCAGCTGGAGACATCCGTGTTTCGTGGCCAGACAAGCCTCGTCGTACCGGCGGCCCAGTCGTTCGAGCTGCTCGAGCACCTGAAGGAGCAGGGCTTCGACCTGCTCGTGGACGTGAGCTGCGTCGATTATCTGGAATACCGCGGCGCGAAGCAGCGGTATGGGCTCGTCTATCTGCTCACCTCGACCACGACCAACCAACGGCTCACCGTGCGTGTGTTCGTCGACGATCCGGTGTCGGCTGAAGAGAAGTGGCCGACTGTCCGCAGCGTCGTGCCGCTCTGGCGGGCAGCCGACTGGCTCGAGCGCGAGGTCTGGGACCTCTTCGGCATCTCCTTCGCAGGTCACCCCGATCTCCGCCGGCTCGTCATGCCCGAGGAATTCACCGCCCATCCGCTTCGCAAGGATTACCCGCTTCAGGGCCGCGGCGAGCGGCACAACTTCCCAGTCATCACCCGCGACCACAGCTGACAAACAGCCACGCCACTATGTCCATCGCACCCGCCCCTTCATACAGCAGCACGTCGCCCGCCGATGCCGCCCGCTCGGCGAGGTCAGAGGACTACCTCTGGACGCTCAATTTCGGTCCGCAGCACCCGGCCACCCACACGACGCTTCGGCTCGTGCTCAAGCTCGACGGCGAGCGGGTCGTCGACGCGATGCCGGAAATGGGCTACCTGCACTCCGGCTTCGAGAAGCTCGGCGAGCACCTCACGTTCAACCAGTATGTGACGGTCACCGATCGCATGAACTACATCTCCCCGATGGCCAACAACGTGGCCTGGCATCATGCCGTGGAGAAGCTGCTCGGCATCGAGCTCACCCCCCGCTGCCGCTCGATCCGCACGATCATCGCCGAGCTGGCGCGGATCAGCGACCATCTGCTCTCCAACGGCGCTGTCGGCCTCGACACCGGCGCCTTCACTTTCTTCCTCTACGCGTTCTATCAACGCGAGGTGATCTACGACATATTCGAGACCCTCTGCGGCGCGCGGTTCACCAACAGTTGGACTCGCGTGGGCGGCGTCTCGCACGACTTCACACCGCTGGTGATCGAGAAGATCCGTACCTTTGTGAAGACCTTCCCCAAGACGCTCAACGACATGGAGCGGCTGCTCACCCGCAACCGCATCTTCGTCGACCGCACGAAGCGCGTGGGCGTGCTCTCCAAGGAAGAGGCCATCAACGGCGGGGCCACCGGCCCCGTGGCCCGCGCCAGCGGCGTGACCCGCGACCTCCGCAAGGACGAGCCCTACCTCGCCTACGAAGACTTCGATTTCCAGATCTGCTGTGCGTCCGCCGGCGACTGTTATGCCCGCTACCTCGTGCGGATGGCGGAGATGCGGGAGAGCCTGAAGATCGTGACGCAGGCGCTCGAAAACATCCCCGCCGGCCCCGTCAGCGTGGGCATCGACCAGCGGACGGCCCTGCCGACCAAGCAGCAGGTCTACTCCACGATCGAGGGCACGATCTCCCACTTCGAACTGTCGATGAGCAACCGCGGCTTCGAGGTTCCCTGTGGGGAATCCTACGGGGCAACCGAGGCGCCCAACGGTGAGCTCGGCTTCTACCTCGTGGGCGACGGGAGTGAGAATGCCTACCGCGCCCGGTGCCGCCCGCCTTCACTCCTGCACTTCGCCCTCTTCCCGCAATTGATCCGCGGCCACACGCTCTCCGACGTCGTCGCCGTGCTCGGCAGCCTCAACATCATCGCCGCGGAGCTGGATCGATGAAAATAGGGACGGGAGCTATTTTTGTGCACCAACTTGGCCGGCCAAGCCAGTCCTGCCCAAGCTGCCTGCGGCTCCCTAAAAATAGCTCCCGTCCCTATTTTCATCCGGCAGGTTCATCACGCCTATGATCGCCCAACCAAGAATCCTCACTGATGAGATGATCGCCGAGATCGAGGCGCTCGCGCCCCGCTACCCCAACCGTCGCGCGCTGACACTCCCCGCCCTCCACATCGTCAACGCGGCGCTTCGGCATGTGCCGTTGCAGGCAGTGGTCGAGATCGCGG
>JAPLNQ010000260.1:14135-49880 GCA_026401075.1 Planctomycetia bacterium | reverse complement strand
TGTGCTGGAGGTGGCCAACGTGCTCTGCCCTGGGAATGTCGTGGTGTCGGGAGCCGAAGCGGCCTGCCGTCGGCTCGACGAGGCCGCCACGGCCGCCGGCGCCATGAAGTGTGTGCGGCTGGAGGTCGCCGGCGCGTTTCATACCGTGCTCATGCAGGAAGCCGTTGACAAGCTGGCAGCCGTGCTGGCGGAGACGACGGTGCGGTCGCCACGGATTCCGGTCGTGAGCAACGTCGACGCGCGGCCGCACGCTGATCCCGCCGAGATTCGCGGTCTGCTGGCCCGTCAGGTCTGCGGCGTGGTCGAGTGGCATGCTTCCATGACCTACCTGCTGTCGACGGGAGTCCGCAGCGTGTGCGAGGTCGGGCCTGGGCGGGTGCTCCGGGGCCTGCTCAAACGAATCGACCGCAGCGTTTCCTGCTCCGGAGTGCCCGAATGATTTTCTGTTGAAGAGGCGAGCACTGGGCTCGGCCCGTCGCCGGCAGCGACTCATCTCCTACCCAAACGAACCCCATCCACATACCGCCGGAAAGCCAATCATGACCGACAGCAGCAAACAGCCAGCCTCATCAGCCGACGCGAAGACGGCCGCCAGCCCCGCTCCGAAGCGGCTGCACGTCGACCTTTCCGGGCAGGTGGCGTTGGTCACCGGTGCCTCGCAGGGGCTGGGACGGTCGATCGCCGAGGCCTTGGCCGCAGCCGGCGCGTCGGTTGCCCTGGTGGCGAGGAACGCCGGCAAACTGGCCGACGTGGCGGCTGGCATCCGCGCCGGCGGTGGCACGGCCGAGGAGTTTCCCTGCGACGTCACAAAGGGAGAGGACGTGGCGAGGGTCGTCGAGCAGGTCGTCGAAAAGCTTGGCAGACTCGATATTCTCGTCAACAACGCCGGCGTGACGCGAGATACCCTCCTGCCCCGCATGAGCGACGAGGAGTGGGACGAGGTGCTCACCACCAATCTTCGCGGGCCGTTTCTCTTCATGCGGGCCGCCAGCCGTCCCATGATGCAGCAGCGTTACGGACGCATCATCAATGTCGCGAGCGTCTCGGGACTCATCGGCAATCCGGGCCAGGCCAACTACTCCGCCTCGAAGGCCGGGCTCGTGGGCCTCACGCGCACCGTGTCAAAGGAACTTGCGGGCCGCAAGGTGACGGTCAACGCGGTGGCGCCTGGGTTCATCGCCAGCGACATGACGGCGGCGCTCGGCTCGGCCCTTCTCGACGAGGTCAAAAAGCGGGTGCCGGCCAAGCGGCTGGGGGAGGCCTGGGAAATCGCCGAGGCGGTGCTCTTTCTGGCGGCCCCCTCCTCCGCCTACATCACGGGCCAGGTGCTGGTGGTGGACGGCGGGCTGATCGGCTGACAGCCTAGAGGTTCCTCGGCTGTCGCGGCCAAAAACCGACGCCAGCCGGCTGGCCACGGCCGGGAGAGACACCATTTTTCCCGGTATGGACATTTTTGGTCGGCAACGGTTATATCTTCCCCGAACCCCCTGAAGGTCGTCGCCGTCTCAGGTGGACACGCTCAGGTCGGGAATGCTTTGCAGGCGGTTTTTTGCGTCCGGTTGTCAGGAGGATTCATAAGGTGGCTTCAGTTCAAGAACGAGTGATCGACATCGTCGCGTCCCAGTTGGGTGTGAGCAAGGATCAGATCTCGCCGGAAACGTCGTTCATCAACGACCTGGGTGCAGATTCCCTCTACACCGTCGAGTTGGTCATGGAACTCGAGGAAGAGTTTGAGATCAACATCCCTGACGATGCGGCTGAAAAGATTCAGACGGTCGGCCAGGCAGTCGATTTTATCGAGAAGCACCAGGCTTGACGTGCACCTTTCTGCATGAAGCGACGCGTCGTGGTGACAGGTCTGGGTGTTGTCACCTCGTTAGGCAGGGCGGTCGAGACGTTCTGGGATCGGATTCTGCGCGGAGATAGCGGCGTCGGGCCGATCACGCTGTTCGATGTGTCTGGCTTTCGGGTGCAGTTCGCGGGCGAGGTTCCCTGGAACGGCGAGGCGGAGAACATCGCCAGTACGAAGGAATTGCGGCGGCTCGATCGGTTCACGCAGTTCGCCATGGCGGCGGCCGCCGACGCGGTCAGCGACTCCGGGCTCGATTTCTCGAAAGAGGATCCGTATCGCTGTGGCGTGGTAATCGGTTCCGGTATCGGCGGGCTTTCCGAGTTCGAGACGCAGCACGAGCGTCTGCTCCACAAGGGGATCGACAAGGTCTCCCCGTTCACCATTCCGAAGCTGATGGTGAATTCCGCCAGCGGCCATGTTTCCAGCATGCATGGCATCAAAGGGCCGAACTTTGCGGTTGCCACCGCGTGCGCCAGTGCCGCCAATTCGATCGGGGAAGCGCTGCGATCCATCCAGTATGGTGACGCCGACATGATGGTCGCCGGGGGGAGCGAGGCGGCGCTGACGCCGATGGGGCTGGCCGGATTTCAAAACATGCGCGCGTTGTCGTTTCATGCCGATGCGCCGCAGCAGGCCAGCCGGCCCTTTGACATGCACCGCGACGGCTTCGTGCTCGCCGAGGGAGCCGGTGTGGTCGTGCTGGAGGAACTCGAGCATGCCCGGGCGCGTGGTGCCCGCATCTACGGTGAACTGGTTGGCTACGGCGCCAGTGGCGATGCCGGCCACATCACCCAACCCGACGAAGAGGGCCGAGGGGCCGCGCGGGCGATGTCGATGGCCCTCGCCGATGCCGGGCTGCGCGGCGATCAGGTGCAGTATGTCAATGCGCATGGCACCAGCACGCCGCTTGGCGACAAGGCGGAAACGGTGGCCGTGAAGCGAGTCTTCGGCGACCATGCCCGACGGCTGGCAATCTCCAGCACGAAGAGTCAGCTGGGGCATACGCTTGGCGCGAGTGGGGGCATCGAACTGGTGGTCTGCGCCCTCACGATCGCGCGGGGCGTGATCACCCCGACCATCAATTTGGAAAACCCTGATCCCGACTGCGACCTCGACTACACTCCGAACGTGGCCCGTGATGCCAAGGTGGACGTGGCGATGTCGAACAGTTTCGGTTTTGGTGGCCACAACGCCAGTCTGGTTCTGGCTCGGTTGGCTTAGCGGACAGAGCGGCGGCAACCGCCCGTGGAAGCTCGGATGTTTGGAGGATGAGCGTCCATGGTCCAAGCACACTATGCCCATCATGCGTACGGGGCCGGTATCGCGGTCCTTGTGGCAGCGTTGGTCGGGCCGGTCTCGCTCCACGCGCAGCTTCCCGCCGCCGACGGGCAGGTGTGGAAGACGTACGATATCGCCCCATTCGTCGCGTTGGCTGGGCCGGGGAGCCAGCGGCACGTCGTTGATTGGGTGCTTCAGGAGACGGGGTCGCCGCAATGGCACGGCGATACCGTGGCCTCCCTGTCGGCTGATGCGTCTCAACTCCGCTGCTTTCACAGGCCCGACATCCAGGTGCGGGTGGAGGAGATCGCCGACCGCTTCGTGGGGGATGCCGCCACGCCGCACAGGTTTTCCGTCCGTGTGTTGGGCGTCGGCAGCCCCGCCTGGCGGAATGACGTGCGGCCGATGCTTCGGCCGATCCCCGCGGCCACGCCTGGCGTGCAGGCCTGGATCGCGTCGCGTGAGGAGGCGGCGGTGATGGTGGCCCGACTGCGGGCCCGCAGCGACTGCGAGGAACTTCCCACGGGCGCCGTCCTCGCGGCCAACGGCATCCCGGCCTTGCTCACCGGGGGCCGCAAGCAGTCCTATGTGCAGGACATAACGTCGGTAGGCCAGGCCTGGCAGCCGGTGGCATCGAGTTGCGATGAGGGGATGTCGATCGAAGTGCACCCGCTCATCACACGCGATGGCAAGGCGGTGGAGGCGGTGATTCGGTGCCGGATCGACCAGATCGAGCGGATGGCCCCGGTGGGAATGACTCCGCCCGCTGCCGATGGCCGGCGGGTGCCGATCGAGGTGCCGCAAATGTCGGCCGTTCGCATCGGCGAACGGTTTCGCTGGCCCGCCAACAACACGCTGTTGATCGGTCTCGGGTTGGTGCCATGGCCGGTTCCCGGGCAGAATAAGGCCGGTTCGCCGGCGTTGTTTTCAGATGCCAAGCGAACCGATGTCGTCGTGGTGGTGGAGCCGAGGCTCACCGACACGCCATGAGCGACATTTCGGACGTCGTCCGAAACCGCCAAGGAATGCCAATGGAAGAGTCGATTCAACCAGCAGGAAGGAAGCCATGAGTGCCGCTCGAGACCGCCGCGTCGTGATCACGGGACTGGGAGTCGTCTGTCCGCTCGGCCTCACGCCCGAGGATCTCTGGGCCGGCCTGGTCGAAGGCCGTAGTGGCGTCGGCCCGCTGGAGTCATTTCCCTGCGCGGGGCTGCCACTGCATCATGCGGCCGAAGCGAGGGGATTCACCGGCGACATCGACAATTTCGGGCCGCTCGACGGCGAGCGGAAAAAGGCGATCCGCAAGGGCCTCAAGGTGATGTGCCGGGAGAGCCAGATGGCGGTGGCTGCCGCCCAGCGGGCGATCCATGACAGCGGTCTGTTCGCCGCCGACGCGAAGGTCGGCAGCGTGCAGCCGGAGCGATTTGGCTGCGTGTTCGGGTCGGACTACATGCTGACCCTGCCGGAGGATTTCACCGCCAGCGTGGCCAAGTGCCGGGGGTCGGATGGGGCGTTCAAATTCGATCGGTGGGCCTCCGAAGGCATGCCGCAACTCACGCCCCTCTGGCTGCTGAAGTACCTGCCCAACATGCCTGCCAGTCACATCGCCATCTACAATGACCTCCGCGGCCCCAGCAATTCCCTGACGCTTCGCGAGGCAAGCGGACACCTCGCGCTTGGAGAGGCCGCCGTCACGATTCAGCGGGGGGCCGCCGACATCATGGTCGTCGGCGCCACCGGCACCCGCGTGCATCCCATGAAGACGGTGCACGCACTCCAGAGCGAGCAGGTGGCGCTGGACGACGCCGCGACGACCGGTTCTGGCCAGACCGATCCGACGACGTGGAGCCGGCCGTTCGACAAGTCCCGCAAGGGCATGGTGCTGGGGGAAGGTGCCGCCGTGTTCATCCTCGAGGAGTTGGAACATGCCCGGGCTCGCGGGGCGACGATCCATGGCGAGATCGTGGGGCACGCGGCCCGCAATGCGGGCCTTGCCGGAGGCATCGGCCTCAAGCAAAAGGCCCTGACGCTGGCTATGCGGCGGGCGCTTTACATGGCGAACGTGACCGCCTCCGAACTGTCTCACATCCACGCCCACGCGGCGAGTACGGTGGTCGGCGATCGGGAGGAGGCCGGGGCGATTCATGAGGTTTTGGGGCCGGCTGCCGCCACGATTCCCACGGTGGCCGCCAAGAGCCACTTTGGCAACCTGGGGGCGGGTAGCGGGCTGGTGGAATGCATGGCCAGCATCCTGGCGATGCGGCACGGCGAACTCTTTCCTCTGCTCAATTTCGAGGAGCCCGATCCGGACTGTAGAATCCGGGCCGCCCGGCGTGGTGATCCGTCCGGAACCGTGTTCATCTCGTCGGCGGTCACTCCGCAGGGGCAGGCAGGATCGGTGGTGATCCGGGCCCTGGCTCCTTGACAGTTTTTCGCATTTGCCGTAACTTTCACGGGTTGCGTCACGTCTTCAGAGGCTGCTGGTATCGCGGATTCTTTTCCAAACACCGTTGGGTGTTTCGGCGCCCATGTCCCATGGCGTCGGCTTTGCCGGCAGTGCTGCAACTGCCAGGCGGCTGGCATTGCCATCTCTCGACATGACGGTGATTTGCCAGGCTGAAGGCCGGGCCGTAGGTCAGGTTGTCGATCCGCTGGAGCGGAATGGCTCGCCTGGCTCATCGCCAGGCCGAACCGCCCAGCTGCTCCTTGATGCCGGTTGCTCCTTTGATGCCGGTTGCTCCTTTGATGCCGGTTGCTCCTTTGATGCCGGTTGCTCCTTTGATGCCGGTTGCTCCTTTGATGATAGGTCACAAGACATACGCCCGAGCGTTCGTCCGAGAAATTCATGAAGCCAGAAGAAATCCTGCGAATCGTCGATGCCATTCATCGCGACAAAAACATCGACAAAGAGATCGTCTTTCAGGCGATCGAAGCAGCGCTCGTCACCGCGCTCTCCCGCCAATACGGTGAGACTTCCCAGATTTCCATCGCGATCGACAGGGCCAGTGGCCGCCTCGCCGGCACGCATGACGGTGCCGAGATCGACACGGCCGAACTCTCGGGCCGCATCGGCGCCCAGACCGCCAAGCAGGTGATCATCCAAAAGATTCGCGAAGCCGAACGGGATGCGATCCACGACGAGTTCGAGGAGCAGATCGGCCAGATGGTGTCGGGGATGGTCACGCGGGTCGAAGGGGCCACCGCCTCGGTCTCGTTGGGTGCCACGGAGGCAATCCTGCCCCGGTCCGAGCAGATTCCCGGCGAGAGCTACCACGCCAATGAACGGATCCGGGCGACGATCTTCGAGGTCAGGAAGGTCGGCAGTCGGGTGAAGATCATTCTGTCGCGGATTCGCCCCCAGCTTGTTCAGCGGCTTTTCGAGCAGGAGATTCCCGAAATCGCTGACGGCGTAATCGAGATTCGCGCGATCTCCCGCGAGCCTGGCTACCGCAGTAAGGTGGCGGTGATCAGTTCCGACAGTCGCATCGACTGTGTCGGGGCATGCGTGGGCGTGCGTGGCAACCGTATCAAGAACATCGTCGAGGAACTCGGCGGAGAGCGGATTGACATCGTGCGGTGGAGCGAAGACCTGCAAGTCCTCGTGCCCAATGCCCTGCAGCCGGCCGAGGTTGACGAGGTGATCCTTTGCCAGATGCTCGGTCGCGGGATCGTGCTCGTCCGCGAGGATCAACTGTCGCTGGCGATTGGCCGCCGCGGGCAAAATGTCCGGCTGGCAAGCAAGCTGTGCGGCTGGGACATCGAGATCATGACCCGCGAGGAGCTTGACCAGCAGATCGAGCGTGCGGTGAGCGGATTCTCGTCGATCGAAGGACTGGACGAGTCGGTGGCCGAGCGGCTCGTGGGCGAGGGTTTCCTCTCCTACGATGACCTTTCAGTGATCGAGCCCGACGACCTCATGGAAATGGGGAACCTGTCGGCGGAGGCGGTCGACAAAATTGTTGCCGAGGCCGAGAAGCGGGCTTCGATGGCCGAGGTGGCGGCGGCCGACGAGCGGCGGAAGCAGCGGGAGCAGGATAGGATCGCCAAGGCGACGGCGGATGCCGATGCGGCTGAGGCAGTCCTCGCTGGTACAGGCAGCGGTGATGTCGGTGTTCCTGTCGGGGATCCTGTCAGTGTTCCTGCTGGGGTTCCTGTTGGGGTTCCTGTTGGGGTTCCTGTTGGGGTTCCTGTTGGGGAGTCCGGTGGTTCGGTCGTGGCTGCGGAGGCGGTGCCGCCGGCAGAATCGTGATCGGCGGAGGCTGGAGTGGTCTGTCTTGTTGTGGGCTGATTGGGCTGGTGTTTGCATTGGATCTGAGGGCATGTGGCCGGGACCTTCCGGCGCGGAGGCGTTTGCGTGGCGGTTCGCATCTACACACTCTCGAAAGAATTGAAGATCGACAGCAAAGAGCTGGTCGATCTATGCACGCGCGCCGGCATTCAGGACAAGGGCTCTGCGCTGGCGAGCATGTCCGACGAGGAAGTCGCCAAGCTCAAAGAGTTCATTGCGGGGAAGGCTCGGCCTGCTGAACGGCCAGTGGCCGCCCCCGCCGCTGGCGGCTCGGCTCCCACGCCTCCCGCCCCGAAGCCAGTGTCGGCGGTTGCCCCACGGGCAACGGGAATGCTCAAGCGAGAGGACTATATCGCCCCTGCCGGTGTCGCCGCGCGAGGGAAGCCGGCGGAGATGCAGTCGTCGGAGCCGCGGCCGCGGCCAGCTGGTCTGCGGCCCTCTAGCGATGGGGTCAGACCGGTTCCCCGGCCTGCCTTCAAGCTGCCGCCGCTGCCGGCCGCAGGACGGACCCCGCCGCCCCGCGTGTCGCAGGAGCCCGCGGCGCAGAAGCCCGACGTCAAACTGCCGCTCGATGCCATTCGCAGCGCGAAGGCAGGCGGTTCCAAGCCGCTGGCTGAGCACATGCGGAAGCACGAGCAGCGGCAGGCCGAGACGCCGCGTCCGCGTCCAGGTGGACTTGGTCTGCGTAGCGGCATGGCCGGTGGGGCCGGGACAGCGCCGCCGCCTCCCACAGACGCAAGCGGCCGCCCGCGTCGAACCGTCGCAAAGCCACACGGAGGGAAGGCCGAAGACCTCCTTGGCGGCCGCGAACAGCGGCAGCTCAGTCGCAAGCGAATCTCAGAGCCCCGCCTCGATGACGAGGATGGCCTCGGTCGCCGCCGGCGGGGATCGCGTCCACGGCGAGGGTCAACGGTGTCGACCGCCGCGCCGCGGAAGGCGAATGCCACCATTCAGGTCCCGTGCAACGTCCGCGCCTTCTCGGAGGCGATCGGCCTGCCGGCCAGCGAAGTCCTGAAGAAATTGCTGGCGTTTGGCATGTCGACCATGCCGAGCATGGCGTCGATGCTCGACCGCGACACGGTGGAGTTGCTGGCCGCTGAACTCGGCGTGCAACTCGACATCAAGACCGCCGAGGATCTCGAGAAGGAACTTCTGGCCGGATTCGACGCGACTGACGAGGATCCCACCCTGAGGGCGTCTCGTGCCCCTGTGGTGACGTTTCTCGGCCACGTTGATCATGGCAAGACGTCGTTGCTCGATCGCATTCTCGGTATGAATGTCGCTTCCCGCGAGAGTGGTGGCATCACGCAGCACATGCGGGCCTACACCGTACAGCGGAACGGGCAGCCGATCACGTTCGTCGACACGCCGGGCCACGAGGCGTTCACGCAGATGCGGGCACGCGGTGCCAATGTGACCGACTGTGCCGTCATCGTGGTGGCTGCCGACGACGGCGTGATGCCGCAGACGGAGGAGGCGATCAGCCACGCGCGGGCCGCCAATGTGCCGATCGTCGTGTGCATCAATAAAATCGATCTTCCCGGCGCCAACGTGGATCGAATCTTCCAGCAACTGGCGGCGAACGAACTGCTGCCGACCGAGTGGGGCGGGGAGACGGAGGTCGTGAAGACCAGTGCCGTTACCGGCGTCGGTGTGGATGATCTGCTCGACACGTTGCTCACGATCGCCGAGCTGCACGATCTGCGTGTCAACCACGAGCGGGCTGCCGCCGGCGTCTGCCTCGATGCCTCGATCCACGAAGGCCGCGGGGTCGTGGCCTGCCTGCTCGTGCAAAAGGGCACGTTGAAGGTTGGCGACGCCATCGTCTGCGGCGAGTCAAGCGGCAACGTCAAGGCGATGCAAGATACGCTCCTGCGGCGAAAGATCGCCGAAGCCGGTCCATCGGTGCCTGTCTTCGTCAGCGGCCTCGATGTGGCGCCCGGCCCGGGCGATCGGTTCCAGGTGGTCGATTCGATCGCCCTGGCCCGTGAGGTGGCGGTCAAGCGGTTGAGCATCAGCCGCCACAGCACACTCGTCAGTGCCCCCGTGCACGTCACGTTCGAGAACCTGCTCGACCGTCTTGGCACCCAGAAGACGCCGACACNNNNTCCTCCGGGCAGATGTCCGCGGATCGATCGAGGCGATCCTCAAGGAACTGCAGAAGCTTGACCATCCGGAGGTGAAGATCCGGGTGCTTCAGGCGACGGTGGGCGGCGTGACCGAAGCCGACGTGCAGCTTGCAGATGCTTCCGACGCGGTGATCATCGGTTTCAACGTGGTGCCCGACGAGCGGGCCCGCTCGCTCGCCGAGGATCTTGGCGTGCAGGTGCGCAGGTACGAGATCATCTATCAAGTGACGGACGACCTGCGGAAGGCGCTCGAGGGCATGCTCGCTCCGGAGAAGCGTGAGGCGACGCTCGGACGGGCCGTTGTGCAGCGGACCTACTCGATCAGCCGGCTGGGCGTGATTGCCGGTTGCCGGGTCATTTCCGGCGTCATCGCCAGAAACGGTCGTCTGCGCATCATTCGTGACAGTCGCATCGTCGGCGAATACGGGATCGATTCGCTCAAACGGGAGAAGGACGACGCCCGCGAGGTTCGCGATGGCCTCGAGTGCGGCATCAAGTTGGCCGGTTTCAACGACATCAAGGAGGGCGACATCTTCGAGTGCTACCGCGTCGAGGAAGTCGCACGGACGCTCTCGTGAGCACGCGACGACTTCTCAAGGCGGCCGAGGCGGTGCGCGAGGTGGTCAGCATGGCCATCCTCACGCAGGTGCGTGATCCGCGGGTGCAAAACGTGACCGTCACCCGGGTGGAGATGGACCCAGACATGCGGGCCGCCACGGTGCACGTGTCGGTGATGGGCAGTCCTGCCAAGGAGGAGCTGGCCCTGCGGGGACTGGCGAGTTCGGCAGGATTCCTTCAGGCCCAGGTTGCCGAACGCATCGAAACCCGGTACACCCCCCGCCTGAAGTTCAAGCTCGATACCGGCGTCAAGCGGTCGATCGAGATTGCCCGGGTGCTCAGCGAGGTGCTTCCGTCGCCGGCCGCAGCGGCCTCGCCGTCCACAGATCAACAGGCATCCGGTGAGGCGGTGCCGGCAGAGCCGGAAAGCCCGGCACGCAAAGTGACCATGGAGAAGCCAGAGGAACACGCATGACAGCAGCGAAACAGCCACAGCCCGGTCGGAAACAACTCCTTCCCAAGCTCCACAAGGTGCTCAAGAGCCACTACAAGCCAGTGGTTGCCAATACCGGGAGGCCGATGCTTGAGCAGGTGCTCTTTGCCTGCTGCCTGGAGAATTCCCAGCACGATGCGGCGGAGAAGGCATTTTCACGGCTGCTCGAAAGCTACTTCGATCTCAATGAAATCCGCGTGACGACGGTTGCTGAACTCGCCGAGTCACTGCAGGGGCTGCCAGATCCAGCGCGGGCGGCGTTGGCGCTTCGCCGCGTGCTGCAGGGGGTATTTGAGTCGACCTACAGCTTTTCGCTCGACCATGCCAAGAAGCACTCGATCGCCCATGGCATCAAGACACTCGAGCACATCCATGGCATTCCCCCGTTCGTGGTGCATCATGTCACGGCGACGGCGCTCGGCGGGCACATGATTCCGCTCGATCTGGGTGCGTTGTCGGGCCTCTATCTGGCCGGTGTGATCTCCCGCGAAGAATACGACGCTGGGAAGGTGGCGGGGCTCGAGCGGCTGGTCGCCAAGAAGAACGTGCTCGAATTCAACTCGCTGCTCCACCAGTTTGGTGCCGATGTCGTGACCAGCCTCCATGGTGCGAACGTCAGAAAGATCCTGCAGGCGGTGAGCCCCGAGTCGCTCAAGGAACGGTTCCCCAAACGCGGCGAGCCCCTGTCTGCCCCGAACCCGCCTCCACAGGCCGCTGGCAAGGAGAGCCGCCGGGCCGCCGAGGCGGCGCAGACCGCTGCCGACGAACATCGTCCCGCCGGGCCGCAGGCCGCGGCCAGACCGGCGGGCAAGACCCCGCTGCCGCCACCAGGCGCCGGTCCGAAACGCGCCGCCGATGGAACAACGAAGCCCGGCGGCAAGACCGGCCCCAAGCCATTCGTGGTGAAGCCCAATGTCGGCAAGCCGATCACTATCAAGCCACAGCTCGCGGCACCCGCGCCGGAAGCGAAGCCCGACGCCGCGAAACAGCTCAAAAAGCCCGAGATGGGTGGAAAACCGCCGGTTGCGAAGAAGCCGCCGGCCGCTGGCAAGTCGGCCGGTGATCCGAAGCACAAAGTGAAGACGCCCGAGGTGAAGAGGCCCGAGGCGAAGAGGCCGGAAGGGAAGCCGCCGGCGAAGTCTCAGGCAGCGTCTGGCAAGAGCCATTCTGTGCAACTGGCGAAACGCAAGCCTCGCTGACAGACCCTCGCAGACGCGGGACGACGAGCCAAAACACGAGTTGGGGGAGCGCCATGGCAGGACATTCGCACTGGGCCAACATATCCCGCAAGAAATCGGTGATCGATGCAAAGCGCGGCAAGCTGTGGAGCAAGCTTGCCAAGGCGATCATCGTTGCTGCCAAGCACGGTGGGCCCGATCCCGATGCCAATCTGCGGCTTCGCTACGCGATCGATGCGGCGAAAGCGGTCAGCATGCCCAAGGACAACATCCAGCGAGCGATCCGTACGGGAACGGGCGAACTCAAGGGGGGCAACCTTGAGGAGTCGATCTACGAAGGGTACGCCGTCGGTGGCGTGGCGGTGATGTGTGAGATCCTCACTGACAACAAGAACCGTACGGCCCCTGAGATTCGAAAGATTTTCGAAGGCTGTGACGGGAAGCTCGGCAGCACCGGCTGTGTGGCCTACCTGTTTCAGCGAGTGGGAGTGATCCGCGTGCCGCAGGCCTCCTGTGGCGAGGATCAACTCATGGAACTGACACTCGAGGCGGGGGCCAACGACGTCAAGCTTGTGGGGGATCGCTGGGAGGTGACCTGCGAGCCGCAGGCGATGGCGGCGGTCGTGGAGGCGGTGCAGAAGGGTGGGCTGCAGGTGGAGTCGAACGAGATCCTGCGGGTGCCGACCAACACGGTCGATGTCGACGATGTCGATGTGGCCCGCAAGGTGCTCGAACTCGTGGAGCGGCTCGACGACCACGACGACGTGCAGAGCGTGGCAGCCAACTTCAACATTCCCGACGAGGCGCTGGCCCAGTTGGGCTAGCGGGCCTTGGATAAAGTCGTCCGCTGCGGTCCGCGACCGCCGGCCGCTGAACGGAATCGTCTTCTTGCGATCGCCGTCGAGGTAGAGCCGGCATTCGCCATGGCCAGCGTCGATCACGAAGGTGACATGGTCGGTTGCATGTTCGTGTGCATGGAAACCCCGCAAGAAGAAGGCTAAGAACGCCGTCGCCCACCCTCAGGCAAACACGGCCTCGACCGGCTTACCCTTCCCGTCCTCGGTGGCGTAGAACGGCCGATTCTCGATGTCGTACACCGTCTTCGGGCTGATGCCCATGGCGGTGAACAGCGTGGCGTGAAGATCGGAGATCGTGACCGGATTCTCGATCGCCACGCAGGGCCGTTCGTCGGCGGTCTTCCCGTAGACGAGGCCTCGCTTCATCCCGCCACCGAAGAGCACGACGGTCGAGCCGCCGGTAAAGTGGCGGTGCTGGCCATAGTGGTTTGGAAGTTTGAGGAAGTCCTTGGGAGAGCTTGCCTGGTCGCCGGCATTGGCCCCGCCCGGCTTGCCCTCGATGATCATGTCACGGCTGAACTCGCTGGCGATAACCACGAGCGTGCGGTCGAGCAGGCCACGCGACTCGAGGTCGCGGATCAGCGTGGCGATCGGGCGGTCGATCACGCGATGGAGCCGCTCCACCGTCTCGTGGCCGCGGTCATGCGTGTCCCAGTGGACGAACGGGATGTACTCGGTCGTCACCTCGACGTAGCGGGCGCCGTTCTCGACGAGCCGGCGGGCCAGAAGGCAGCCGCGGCCGAACCGGCCGTCCTCGCCCCCCATGTCGTACTGCTCGAGCACCTCCTTCGGCCTCTGCGTGATGTCGAAGGCGTCGCGCTCCTTGGACCCGAGCAGCCGATGGGCGTTGTCGATGCTGCGCAGCATCGACTTCTGGTGGTAGTCACTGGTGAACTCGGTGTGCGGCCCCGACTTCACGAGTTTCTGGAACTGCGCGTAGCGGGCCGCGAACCGGCCCGGATCCATGCCCTTCGGCGGCCGCACGGCCAGCGCCGCCTGCTCCGGATAGGGCAGGTTCATCGGCCCGTATTCGCTGCCGAAGAAGCCGGCCGTGGTGAAGGCCCTCCAGCCGCTGGCCGATGTTGATGAATGCCGGCATCACCGGATTCCGCGGTCCCAGCGCGCGGCTCATCCAGGCGCCGATGTGCGGGCAGGCCACGGTCTGCGGCGGAACGTAGCCGGTGTGCCAGTGATACTGGTGGCGGGAATGGAGGATCGCGCCCAGGTCGGCCTGCACGTGGGAGCGGATGAGCGTGGCCCGATCCAGCACCTTCGCGATCTCGGGCAGGCCGTCCGCGATGCGACAGCCGTCCAGCGCGGTGGGGATCGAGGGAAACGTGCTGATCACGTCGGCCACGGCGAGGCCGGGCTCGAAGGGCTTGTACTTCTTGGGATCGAACGTATCGGGAGCGGCCATGCCGCCGGCCATCCAGAGCACGATCACCGAATCGGCGGTCGGCGTGGGATGCGTGATCGCCGCGCCGTTGCTGGCTCGGGCGCGCGGCTCCGGGAGGCCGAGCGTCGCCGTCGCGGCGGCGGCCAGGCTCTTGAGGTAGTCGCGGCGGGTGAACATGGTTTCGCTCCCAGTGGAATCGGTTGGAGGTGAACGCTCTTCGCGGCGAATTCTGTTACCGAATGAGCTGAAATTCCGGGAGCATGACGAGGGCCCAGAGGCAGTCGGCCACGCTCTCCGGAGTTGGCTTGTCGCCGAGCAGTTCGCGGGCCGCCTCGGCCTCGGCGGGCGTCGCCGGGCGGGCGAGTGCGGCGCCGAACATCCATGGCACGAGTGATTCGGCCCCGGGACCATGGGCCGCGAGAATCGGTCCGCCACCCCGTGCCATCGTATCGGCCAGCGACTGCTCGTTCGCCAGTTGGATCGCCTCGAGCGTGGTCAGATCGGCTGGCCGACTCGTCACCACCTGGTCGCGGTTTGGGCGGCCGAGCGCGGCCATGAGCGCCGTACCTTTGACGATCACCGCCCGCACCATCGGCAGGCTGCCGGTAACGGTGCCCGCCGCCACCGCCTGAACGAAGTCCGAGTCACCCGCGGCCCACACCCCCGGGTTGGCCGCCACTATGGCCGGCTGCCAGTCGGTCGGCTGCTTGTCCTTCGGGTATTGTCCCTTCGCGTCGGGCAGCGTCGCCGTCCATTCCCAGGATCCATCGGTTCCAAATGCCACGTCGGATCCATCGGCGAGGCGGCCGCGGAACTCGACCCGCACGCCGGCGGGGCCGCCGGCCTTGCCGTTGGCTGCCACGACCACGATCTGGTTGTCACCCTGTTTGGCGTCGCTCGTCGCGATCGCTGTCGCCGGCTGCGTCCACTCGTTGCTCTCCGCGACCTTCTTGCCATTGAGGAAGACCGTCGTCTCGTTGTCGGCCGTCACGATGAGGCTCACGTGCGTCGCCACTACGTGCAGTTTCCACGTCGCGCGGAACGCGAGCTTTTCCGAAGGCGGCGAGGCGGCCTCGGCGTTTGACCAAATCCACTTGGCCACCGGCTGCGGCTCCGGTGTGCCTGCGGTTCGCACGAAGCGGGCGACCTTCGCGTCGGGCATCGTCGGCGCCGCGGCCGTGAGCGTCCAGACGGCATCCAGAAACTGCTCGGCCGTCATCCGTCGCGGCAGCGGCCCATTGAAGACGTAGTCGCTTCCCTGTGTCTGGCCTTCGACCGCAGGCGTGGCGGCGCCATACGCCTCCGACGTGCAGATCGTCTCCAGAACGTGCTTCATGTCCCAACCGCCGGCGACGAGATCGCCGGCAAGCGCTTCGAGCAGATTCTCGCTCCAGGGCCGCGTCCGCAGGCTGTCGACGGGATGCACGAGGCCGCGGCCCATGAGACGATGCCAGAGCCGGTTGACGAGGTTCCGTGACAACCAGCCGTTCTCCGGCTTCGTCAGCACCGCCGCCAGCTGTTCCAGCCGCTGAGCCGGCGGAAGCGCGGGATCGACCTGCCCGAGCTCGGCGAACAACCAGCCCGGCGCGGCCATCGTGCCCGTCGCCTTATCGCAGCGGTGCAGTTCAAGCGGCTGGGCGGAATAGACGGCGGCGAGATCGTAAGTCTGCTTCAACGTCCAGCGATCGACGAAGCTGTCGTGGCAGCTCGCGCACTTGAGATTGATGCCCAAGAACGTCTGCCCGATGTTCTGCGCAAACTGGATCGGCACCGTCTGGCTGGAGTTGACCGTCCCCCGCCACACGATCCCGTCGATGAACCCCCGCGATTCGTCGGAGGGTGCGATGAGTTCGCGGACGAATCGGTCATAAGGCTTGTTTTCCACGAGCGAACGGTGGAGCCAGCCGGTGATCTGCTTGCGGCCGCCGGTGATGAAGCCCGTGCCGGTGTAGTCGTTTCGCAGGAGGTCGTTCCAGAACGTCATCCAGTGTTCGGCGTAGGCGATGCGGTCGTCGAGCAGTTCGCGGACGAGTCGGCCCCGCTTGGCAGGATCCGCGTCGGCGACGAACGCCTCAACGCGGTCGGCGGCCGGCAGGAGGCCGACGAGGTCGAGGCTCGCGCGGCGGATGAACGTGCGATCGTCGGCCCGCGGCGGACGCGTGACGCCCCGGTCCTGCCAGAAGGCGTCGATGATCCGGTCGACGGGATTCACGCGACCATCCTGGGGCGGCGGCAGTTCGATCTTCCGCAGGGCGAGCGGCGGCTCCCAGCCCGTGCCCTTGAAGGCGAAGCCCGGCTCCCAGGCCGCTTTCGTGTCGATCCACTGTTTCAGCACGGCGATGGCTTCGGCCGGCAGTGGGTCGCCCTCGCTCGGCATCCGATAGTCGGGGTCGGTGCTCGTGATGCGGGCGATGATCTCGCTCGCGTCAGCACTGCCTTCGACGAAGCCGGGCGTGCCCGAGTCGCCCCCGGCGAGCGTGGCCTCGCGGGTGTTCATCGAAAAGCCCCCCTGCCGGGCATCGCCGGTGTG
Source organism: Planctomycetia bacterium (assembly GCA_026401075.1). Lineage (GTDB taxonomy): Bacteria > Planctomycetota > Planctomycetia > Pirellulales > UBA1268 > CAMCQY01. Next base: position 33,321 of record JAPLNQ010000260.1, on the reverse strand, counting down.
ACACTGGCCGCAGTGCACCCGCAGGATGGGCACGACATCATGGGAGAAATCAACGGCGTGTGCCCGTCCCGTCATACCGAACGCAAGCAGAACAAGGCAAAGACACCAGCAGGAGGTCGGCGCCGGCGCGGTACAAGTCTCGACGTGGTGGACCTCGAAGACTTGGTCCAAATGCTCCTCGGGTGTGCGCCGATTTCGGTTACCGGCTTGCGAGTGAGTGCTTCCGGGACCGGGCATCGTTCTTGTTTCCGCGGGAGAGCGTGGAGGCGAAGAGGACGAGCACTTCGGCCTCGTTGAGCTGGTCGAGAAGGCCCACCAACAGTGGCAACCGGCCAGTCGTCGGTCCGGAAGGGCGAGGGGGGCTGTCCGGTGCCATCGTAGAGATTCTAGTCCGGATGTCCTACCAGGCATACGTTGGCGAGCGTGAAGGAGACCGTGCCAAGCACCCAAATCGAAAGGCGGCGACGCCCCCGAGCGGCTTTGAGGGAACGCACCTCTCGTCAGCGTGGCTCCGTCTGCCTTACTTGGCCTTGTCGGCCTCTTCGGCAGGCGTCGGATGCTCCACCTGCGGCCAGTAGGTGTCGAAGTCGAACTGTGGGCTGTTGTCGAGATCGTGACATTCCAAACAGTTGTTGACGGCCTTCTGTTTGCCCTCGGGAGTCTTAATCGACATCGCCAGTTCGCCTCGGAGCCGGTCACGCTCCGTGACGCTCGCCCGCACGTCGCCGCGTTCGACGGCGGCGTGGGCGGCTGCCGGCCCGTGACAGTTTTCGCAGCCCTGGTGGGCCAAGTGGGGCGTGAGCTTCATGCCCGCAAAGCCACCCTCGAAGGGTTCGTACCGCTGGGGTGCCCAGCCGACGACATGGCAGGAGAGGCATTCCGGATCGCCGTCGCGACGGGGTTTCTGTTCTTCCAGCGTGGCAAGCGCCGTGGCGTGGGGAGTGTCTTTCCAGACCTCGAACGCATGCTTGTGGCAGTCGGCACAGGCGGCGCTCCCCGCGAACCTTCGGCCGGAGGGATGGCGTACCGCAGACAGCCCCAGCCCGCTGAGCCCAAGCGATTCCAGTTGGCTCTGATAGGTGGCCAGCAGCGCGATCATGTCCTCCGCCTCTCCCCAGCGGGCGTCCAGGGGGACCCGCTGCGACCGCATCGGCTTCGCGGGATCGTCGAAGAATGCCACGGCCACCGCGAACATGCCTTTGTGGCCCAGTTCGATCAGACGGCCGCCGCTTGGCAGCGTCGGGAGTTCTGCGGGCGGCTCGTCGGCGCCCCCCGCGGTGACGACGATGTCGAACTGGGGAAATCGTGCCGCCAGGTTTTTTGTCTCCTCTGGGGACGCCCATGACAGCAGGATCTGATGCCCGCAATTCGCTTTCTTCAATTCGGCCGCTGCGGCTTCGAGTCCCTGCGCCGCAGGCAGGATCTCGATGGCATCGTTGCGAACCTGCTTGGCCTGGGCGTCGCCGAGAACGGAGACGAGGCCAAACCGCAATCCTCCAGCCTCGATGATCCGAAATCGTGGCGTGATGTTGGCGTCGAGTCCGAGCAGGCCGACGTTGGCGCTCACGAACGGCGTGGGATTGTCGCCGACCGGGGCCACGGCGGCCACCAGTTCCTCTGCCGGGAGCCGCAGGTCGCCCGGTCCGAAGCCGACGGCCGCGTAGCCCATGGCCCGGAGCCCATCCGCGATCGACTGGAACTTGATTTCGGACTGGCGTCCGAATCGCTTCACCTGGCCCCCCAGATCGACCGTTACCAGTGGCCAGCCGGCGGACGCGACTGCCCGCAACAGATTGCGACGACGGCTCAAGCCGCCCTTCTGATTTTCCTTGCCAGTGCATCCGCACGGCTCGATGTAGCCGTCCAGTTCGCCCGTCACAATCAAGACGGCCTGCGGTGTCGGCCAGCCCTGGAAGAGGCTGCCGTTCCGTTCTTGAAACGTCTGGACGACATCGTCGCTCACGCCCTCGCCCCGAATCGGGAGATCCGCAGCAATGCCATGCGTTGCCATGCCGACGAGCAGCAGCGCCCAGGCCGCGATAAGGTGATGGACGAAACCGACACAGTTCATGGACGAATCACTCTCTACGGGACGATGGCAAGGCAGACGGGAATGGTGAGCGTGGGCGAGTCTGGATGGCCGGTGTCGAGCACGATTTTTCCAGCGGGAGCAAGCTCTGAGCAAATGTGGTTGGCCGGCGAACTGCCCGGTGGGATGGTGATCGTGAGCGGGATACGGATCACGTTTCCGCTCCCCACCGGTTTGCCTTCTCCGATCACGACCTTCACTGTATCCGGGACGATCTCCCGGACCACCGGCCTGACGTCCGCCCGATGAGGTCCCTTGACCGTGAGAAACAGGCTTGTCTCAGCGCCGGTACGACTGGAAACCGTTCCCAGCAGCAGCGCTTCCCGTGAGGAATCCCACGCTTTGCCGGCCAGTGCAAGATCACCCGAGACCGATCCTTCCACAGGAATCTCGGCGATCAACTCCTCCGGCATCCGAAACACGACCTTGATCGTCTGCCGGAGCGTGCCGATCGGCAGTCCCGGGCGGATATCGGCCGTGATACGGAATCCACCTGTCGCACCGGCCTCGGCAGTGAGTTCAGCGGGCTCGAGGGGCGTCGAGGCAAGAGAGTAAAACTGGGCTGTCTTTTCTTCGGTGGCCGAGACCGCATCGACCGTGGGCTGTTCCTTACCGAAGGTGAAGACCGTGATGGTGGCCTGTTCGCTCGAACTGGTGGAGAGCTTGGGCAGCGTGATGAATGTGGGGACGGTTTTGTAGGTGGGCACAACCGTTCCGGCCACTACGAACGCGATCTGCGGTCGCTGCGGGTCGTTGGTGACGACGCTCGCCTGCTGCCGGAATGGTCCGCCATCCCCCTTCCCTCGCCACTGCACGTTGAGCTTTGTGCTCCCCCCAGGAGGCACCACCTTCACGCCGGGCGAGCCACCTTCGCTTGCCTCGAAATCACTGACCGTGCAGGTGCAGCTCGTGGCGCCTTTCGTGAGTTCGAGTGGGGCCGCGCCGGTGTTGCGGATGACGAATTCGTGGGAGCCCTTGGCGCCGACGCCGACGGTACCGAAGGCAAACTGCGTTTCGCGCACATCGACTGTCGGCGTCGGGCCGGTGGGAGCCCGGGCTCCCACCACGAAGTCGCCCGCCCGCCAGGGTCTGGTGGCGGCCTCCAGCGTCGCAATCCCACCGCCGACGGCGGCTCCCAGAATGGCTGCAGCCCCCGCTATCACCCACGCGCTTGGCAATCGCATCGCCGAGACTCCCAAAGATTTCGGAACGGACATTCAGAACCGAACGCTCACGCTGGTGATTGTAGCCAAAAGCAGCCTGCCGGTGGCTGGGTGGCGCCGGGCGGGTTGCCCGTGCCCCGTCGCCGGACGTTCGCTTTCGTATCCTGCCTCCGCTCACTCGATGCTGACTGCGCTTCGGCATCCTGCCTGCGACGACCAATCCGCGGCGGATCGGTGCCCGAGCAACGCCGGCTCCCGGGGCACGGGCAACCCGCCCACGTTGGTTCGTGGCCACGAGTTTTTAACTTGTGGAATCCGTGCCAGGGCAACGGACAAGTTAAAAACTTGCCGCCACGGGTGGCAGCACATGTCGTGCCGGACAGGATCGCAGGATGCCGATGTTTTGAGTGAAGTTAGTAAGACCGCGCCAGCACGCTCCGCCCGGTCACCGGCCGGCCCGTCACGATGCACGTGCCGGGATCATCGTTGTTCTCGAGCGGGATGCATCGCACCGTCACTTTCAGCGGGTCGAACATCGCTGTCACGGCCGGGTCGTCGGCCACATGCACATGGGCAAAGCCGCCCTGCACCGCGCTCCCCTTCTCCGCCGGCCGCTCGAAAAACTCCACCACCTCGGCCATGCTGCCGAGCCGCACCGAATGCTGCTCGCGAAACGCCTTCGCCCGGTCGAACATGCCGCGCTGGATGTCGTCGAGCAGGCCCGCCGCCTCGGCCACGAACTGCGCGAGCGGCATGGCCGCCCGCTCCCGGGGGCCGCGGTCACGGCGCGACACGCTCACGGCGCCGGCGGCCAGGTCGCGGGGGCCGATTTCCACGCGGAGCGGCACCCCCTGCTTGACGTGCTGCCAGACCTTGTCGCCGCCACGCATGTCGCGGGCGTCGATCCGCACGCGAATGGGCTCGTCACCGAACCTCGCATTGGCGAGATCCGCCTCCAACTGCCGGCAGCAGGCCAGCACCGCCGCCCGCTCCTCGTCGGTGCGGTGGATCGGCAGGAGCATGACCTGCGTCGGCGCGATCCGCGGCGGCAGGCAGAGGCCGTCGTCGTCGGCGTGCGTCATGATCACCGCGCCGATCAGCCGCGTCGATACGCCCCACGACGTCGTCCAGCAGAATTCCTCCACGCCGCTCGAGTTGGAAAACTTGATGCCCTGCGCCTGCGCGAAGTTCTGGCCGAGGAAGTGCGACGTGCCGGCCTGAAGCGCCTTGCCGTCCTGCATCATCGCCTCGATCGAAAAGGTGTCGACCGCGCCCGGGAACCGCTCGCCTGAGGGCTTTGGCCCCTTGAGCACCGGCATCGCGAGATCGCGTTCGGCGAATGTGGTGTAGACGTCGAGCATCCGGAGGGTCTCTTCGACGGCCTCCTCGCGGGTGGCGTGGGCGGTGTGCCCCTCCTGCCAGAGAAACTCGGTCGTCCGCAGGAACAGCCGCGGCCGCATCTCCCAGCGCACGACGTTGGCCCACTGGTTGATCAGCACCGGCAGATCCCGCCACGACTGCACCCACTTCGCGTACATCGCGCCGATGATCGTCTCGCTGGTCGGCCGCACGACGAGCGGCTCCTCGAGCTTGCCCGTGGGGATCAGCTTGCCGTCGGGCCCGAGTTCGAGCCGGTGGTGCGTGACAATGGCACACTCCTTCGCGAACCCTTCGACGTGCTTCGCCTCCTGCTCGAGGTAGGAGAGCGGAATGAAGAGCGGGAAGTAGGCGTTTTGATGGCCCGTCGCCTTGAACATGCGGTCGAGGATGGTCTGCATCCGTTCCCAGATGGCGTAGCCGTGCGGCTTGATCACCATGCAGCCGCGGACCGGCGACTGCTCGGCGAGGTCGGCCGCACGGACGACCTGCTGATACCACTCCGGGTAGTCATGGCTGCGGGTGGGCGAGATGGCGTGGTCGGGCATGACAGGCTCCAGAGGCTGTGGAAGACGAAGGGCGGCGGTCCGCGCGGCCGCGGATTGTAGTCTTTCACGCCGGCGGCGGGCATCGCCGCATACCATGCGGGAGTTTTTCCACGGTCTGCTAGACTCCTTTCGCACGGATCCCGTCCACGGCCCCCTCGAGCCCACGCATGTCCACTGCCCCATTCCCCGGCCGCGATGCCGAACCTCACGGCGAATCGATGGCTGCCAAGGGGCCGATGCGCCGCGGCGGCTCCGGCCGCAAGCGGATCACGGAGCTCGCCGGCGGAGCCCAGATCGACCAGGTGTTTCTGGCCACGCGGAAGCAGCTGCGGCCCAATCGCAACGGGCAGCTCTACCTGCAAGTGGAGCTGGCCGATCGCAGCGGGGCCATTACCGGCCGCATGTGGAACGCCTCCGATGACGAGTTCGAGGCCTTCGACGATGGGGACTATGTCAGCGTCGAGGGCACGGTGCAGCTCTATTCGGGATCGCTGCAGATCATCGTCACGGGGATCGGCCGGGTCGACCCGCGATCGGTCGACGAATCAGAATTTTGTGTGCTCTCGACGGCCGATGTCGAGCGGCTGGCGGGCGAACTGACGGGCCTGCTCGGGACGATCCGCTCCGAGCCCATTCGCCGTCTGGTCGACGAGGTGCTGGCGGATGCCGATCTGATGGCCGCGTTCAAGCGGAGTCCGGCGGGCGTGAAGCAGCACCACGCGTATGCCGGCGGCCTGCTCGAGCATGTCGTCAACCTGCTCCATCTGGCCGACACCGTAGCGCCACGCTATCCCGCGGTCGACCGCGACCTGCTGCTCGTGGGCGTGCTCATGCATGACATCGGCAAGACGTTGGAACTTGAAAGCGAACGCGGCTTCTCCTACACCGACGCCGGCCAGCTGCTCGGCCACGTGCTCCTCGGACTGGAACTCGTCGATGAGAAAATCCGTGCGGTCGAGGACCACACGGGCAGCGTTTTCGACGCTGAGACGGCGATCCGGATCAAGCACATGATCGCCAGCCACCACGGGGAATATGCCTTCGGCGCCCCCAAGCTCCCCATGACGCTCGAGGCCATCGCCCTGCACCATCTCGATCAGTTTGACGCGCGGATGGCGGGCACGCTGCAGTTGATGCAAAACGAGGCCGCCCTCGACGGCGGGTGGACGCAGTACCACGCCAACCTGGGGCGGAAGTTTTTCAAGGGCCGCGGCTGAAGCCGCCGTGACGGAAAGACGCCGCAGGTTTCCCATGGGCCGTTCTCGTCCGTCTCGCGATGTTCGTCCGCGGCAGTCGTCCGGGGAAACGGGCGGTGCCTCCTCTTCCGGATCGTCCGGTGGCCGCGAACCGCGCCGGGACGATGTGGTCGGAATCTTCCGGCGGGCCGCGGGCGGCTATGGGTTCGTCCGGCCGCTGGCGGCGGCCGCCGGCGACCGTTCGGGTGACATCCACATCGCGGCGGTCTCCGCCCACGATGCCGCCACGGGAGACACCGTCCGCGTGCGGCTCGCCCGGGGCCGCGATGTCCGCCGCCCTGGGCCGACGGGCGAGATCGTGGAGGTCGTCACACGTCGCACCACCCGCTTCGTAGGCGGGTATTTCGAGGCGGCCGGCAGCGGCTGGGTGCGGATCGACGGCACGAATTTCGCGCGGCCGGTGTCGGTCGGCGATCCCGGTGCCAAGGGCGTTCGCGAGAACGACAAGGTGGTCGTGGAGATGGTGCGGTTTCCTTCGCACCTCCGCGACGCTGAGGGCGTGATCGTCGAGGTGCTCGGTGCCGCCGGCGAGGCAGGCGTCGACACGCTCACGGTGATCCATGAGTTCGGCCTGCCCGGGCCGTTTCCCGAAGGGGCACTGGCCGAGTCCCGCCGGCAGGCGGAGCGATTCCGGGAAGAGGTGCCTGCCGGCCGACGCGATCTCACGGACCGCGTGATTGTGACGATCGATCCTGTTGACGCCCGCGACTTCGACGATGCGATCTCGCTGGAGCGGATCGACCGCGGGCACTGGCTGCTCGGCGTGCACATCGCCGATGTGTCGCACTTCGTCGAAGAGGGCTCGCCGCTCGACCAGGAGGCCAGGGCCCGTGGCACGAGCGTCTATCTCCCTGACCGCGTGATTCCGATGCTGCCGGAAATCGTCTCCAACAATCTCGCCAGCCTGCAGCCGGATCGCGTGCGGTATGCGCGGACATGCTGGATCGAGTTCTCGGCCGACGGGATTCCGGTGCATGCCGAGGAGGAGCGATCGGCGATCAAAAGCCAGCGGCGGTTCAGTTACGAGGAGGTCGACGTCTTCCTCGCCGACCCCGATACCCCGATGACTGGCGAGGTGCGGTCGCTGCTCGGCCGCATGCGGGATCTGGCGAGGATGCTCCGCAGCCGGCGGATGGCCCGCGGATCGCTCGAACTCGCGATGCCCGAGGTGAAGATCGATCTCGACCGCGATGGTCGGGTGAGCGGGGCGCACGTGGTGGAAAACACGGAGAGCCACCAAGTCATCGAAGAGTTCATGCTCGCCGCCAACGAGGCCGTGGCCGGGATGCTGGCCGCGGCGGGCGCCGGGTTTCTGCGGCGGATCCATCCGGCGCCTGATCCGCGAAAGCTCCGGCAGTTGACGGAGTTCGTCTCGGAACTGGGGTTCGAAGTCGACACGCTGGAAAGCCGCTTCGAACTCCAGCGGCTGCTCGACATGGCGCGGGGCCGTCCGGAGGAGCACGCCGTGCACTACGCCGTGCTCCGCAGCCTCTCGCGGGCCGTCTACGGTCCGCAGGAGGATGGCCACTATGCGCTGGCCAGCGACTGCTACTGCCACTACACATCGCCCATCCGCCGCTATCCCGATCTCACCGTTCACCGGGCGCTCGACCTGCTGACCCGCGGCCGCCGCGCGGCGGCCGACGGACTGCCGCGATTGGGCGAGGAATGCTCGCTCCTCGAACGCCGCGCCGAGGCGGCCGAGCGGGAACTCGTGAAGCTCAAGTTGCTCCTCTTCCTCAGCTCGCGCACGGGCGAGGAGATGAACGCGGTGGTGACCGGAGTCGAGTCCTTCGGTCTGTTTGTGCAGGGGCTCGAAATGCCGGCCGAAGGGCTCGTCTCGCTCGAATCGCTCCCGGACGACAGCTACCGCTTTGAGCGGACCAGCCACACGCTCATCGGCCGGCGAGCGGGCAATTCCTTCCGGCTGGGCGACCGGGTCCGCGTGACGGTGTTTCGTGTCGACCTCGATCGACGGACGCTCGACTTCCGTCTGGTCGAGGTGGGGGGCCGCGTCGCTCGCGGTGGCGGACGGGCCCCGCACCCGTCCAACAAGACCAAGAGCAAGACCAACAACAAAACCAAGAACACCAACACGGCTGAGACCAAGAACACGTCACGCGGCAAGTCGTCCCGCTCGCGGGCTTCCGGGAAGTCCGGCAAACTCGCCGGCAAGAAGCGGCGCAACCGCTAAAGCGGCATCACTGGTAGGTTTGCCGGGCTTTCCTACAATCCCGCGGCAAGACCTGGCCCCGAGACGCCATTCCTGATCCGCATTCCTCCCCGGAAAACGTTTTGGCCCGGAAAACAGTTCCTCCCCGGAAAACATCGACGTGTCGCAGTCACTCCTCGAAACACCCTTGCTTCTCGAAACACCTTTGGTTGGCTGGCACGTCGCACACGGCGGCCGCATGGTCGACTTTGCCGGCTGGCGGATGCCCGTCCAGTATGCGTCGATCGTCGAGGAGCATCTGGCCACTCGGGCGTCTGCCGGCATGTTTGACGTGTCGCACATGGGGCGACTGACGATCGGCGGCCCGGCCGCGGTCGAGTGGCTGGAGTCGTTGCTGACACGAAAGGTGGCGGGGATCGAAGTGGGCCGCGTTCGCTACACTCTCGTCACGAGCGACGCAGATGGCCAGCCGGTTGTGCTCGACGACGCGCTCGTCTCGCGTGATACCGACGCAGCTGACGGGACAATGCGACTGGCACTGGTCGTCAACGCCAGCAATCGGGATCGTGTCGTCGCCTGGCTCACGAGCCGCCTGCCTGGAGCGGGTGTCACGTTTGCCGACCGCACCCGCGAGACCGCCATGATCGCCGTGCAGGGACCGCGGGCAATCCAGATCGTGGGCAGTCTGTGCACGCCTGCAGATGCGGCCCGCATCGCCGGTCTGGGCAACTACCGGGCGACGTCGGCGGTGGTCGCGGGACATGCCGCCGCCGTGAGCCGCACCGGCTACACCGGCGAGGATGGGGTCGAACTGGTGGTCGATGCCCACGCGGCCACACCGGTCTGGGAGGCCATCCACGCCGCGGGAGCGCCGCTCGGCCTGCGCGCCTGTGGCCTGGGCGCCCGAGATACCCTGCGGCTTGAGGCTGGAATGCCTCTCTATGGCCATGAACTACGGGAAAACTCCGACCCGTTTGCGATTGGCCTCGGTCTGGCGGTCAACCTGGATGGACGGAGCTTTCCCGGGGCCAGTCACTACGCGGCGCTGCGGAAACATCATGCCGGTCGTGTGCGGGTCGGCCTGACATTCGACTCCAAACGGAGTGCCCGCGAAGGTGACGTCGTCATGCGGGGCGAGAGGCACGTCGGCGTCGTGACCAGTGGCAGCTTTGCGCCGACGCTCGGAACCGCCGTTGCGATGGCCATGGTGGATCGAGACGTGGCCACCGCCGGGACCGCCGTCGAGGGCGTCATCCGCGAATCCCGCCAGCCCGCCGTGGTCACCCCCCTGCCCTTCTACCAACGGGACAAGCCCGGGGCATGATGCGGTATGATCGTGGGCTCCCCTTGATCAAGTCGGCGGAGACAATCATCGTGTGTGTTGATGAGCATCGTTCCCGAGGAGCATGTCATGGCGGCTGATCTGAAGTTCGCGAAAACGCATGAATGGGTTCGTCCGGAGTCGGGCGGCGTGGTGACCGTTGGCATCTCGTCCTATGCGGTCGAGGCGCTCACCGATCTGGTCTTCATGCAGTTGCCCGCGGTTGGCAGGAAGGTCAAGGCTGGTGAGTCGTTCGGTGAGATTGAGAGCGTCAAGGCGGTCAGCGATCTCTATGCCCCGATCTCCGGCGAGATTGTCGAGGTCAATTCCGCCCTGCCCGGGAAGCTCGAAACACTCGGCAAGGATCCCTACGGCGAGGGCTGGGTGGCCCGGATCAAGCCTGACAATCCTGCGGAGATGGACGGCCTGCTTGACCGGACGTCCTACGACGCACTCGTCGGCAGCCAGCCCCACTGATGGGCTCGCCGTGAATACGCTCACGATCTGGTGGGACGGCGCGGCAGACGGCCCCACCAACATGGCGGCCGACGAATGCCTGGCAGCGGAGGCCGAGCGTCGCGGCAGCCTCGTGCTGCGGTTCTATGGATGGTCGGACACGACCATCTCACTCGGCGGGTTCCAGAAGATCGGTGACGCCCGGCAGGTGGAGGCGATCCGTGGCGTGCCGCTCGTGCGGCGGCCCAGCGGCGGCGGCGCCATCGTCCACGGCAGCGACCTGACCTATGCGGCTGCCGTTCCCAAGAGTCATCCGTGGGGGGCGTCGCCCCAGGTGTTTTACGATGCTCTCCACGGCGCCATGGTGGAGGTACTCGCCGAACTCGGGATTCGAGCCTGGCCGCATCCCGCCGGAGGCTCGACGCCGGTCTCAAGCCCGAAGAGAGCCCCGGCTGTCACGGTTGATCGTCCATTGCATGACGAGGCGCAGTTCTTCTGTTTTGACAGGCGGGCCAGTGGCGACCTGGTCATGGCAGGGCCGGCGGAAGGCACCTCCAGCAAGATCATGGGAAGTGCCCAGCGGCGGCTCGCCAGCGTCGTGCTGCAGCACGGCAGCCTGTTGCTCCGCCGCAACACCACCGTGGGGAACCCGGCCTGCCATCCCGCGGTGGCCGACCTCGTGGTTGGGCTGGAGGTGCCCGATGAGGCGGTTCTGTCCCTTGCGTGGGGGCGGCGGATCGCCCGCGGACTCGGGGCCATGCTGCGCGAAGAAGACGGCCCCTTTCTTAGGGGGATGGAATCGGAGGTTGCGGCACAGGCCTCGCGATTTCGTGAGGAATGGTGGACGGCCCGTCGATGAACGGATGAGGGGGCTTTTCCCCGTGTGCCGCCGTGGCGTTCATCGCGACAGGGCGGCTTGATTCTTGATCCGGGCCGAGAACGTGACCTGTTGGCATGGGGGGCTGCGGGCGGTACGATAGGGCGAATCTACTTTTTTGCTCGGGGTTTTTCGCAGGTTCGATCCGCCACGTTCTTCCGTGGGTGGCAATTTTTTTGCCCCCATGGTTTCGGAGCACCATCCCATGGTTGCAAAATTGGTCGTTGCCTCTGGAAAGAGCGCGGGCCGATCGATTGCACTCAAGCATGGCAAACTGTTGATTGGCCGCGCCGAGGAGTGTGATGTGCGGCCGTTGGGCGACGAGGTCAGCCGCCGCCATTGTGCCGTGGTCGAAGAGGCCGGCAGCGTGACCGTCGAGGACCTCAAGAGCCGCAACGGCACCTACGTGAATGGTGTCAGGATCGCCGCCAAAGTGACCGTTGCTGATGGTGATATGGTTCGCGTGGGGCCGCTTGAGCTCAAGGTGTCGTGTGTCGTGCCGGCGCCAGCAACGGCGCCCCCCATGGACGACGTTTCCCGGTGGTTGATGGCCGACGATGAGCCTGCGGGGATGTTCGATACGACCCAGACCGTGAGTGTGGCCGAAGTGGCTGCCGCGGTCGCCCCCGCTGCCGAACACGGAGCGGATGGTTCGTCGGTGAGTTCCATACCCGTCGGTGCGGAACCGGCGGTTGCAACCGGGGATTCCTCGGTGTCGGCGTTGGCTGCCTCCTCCGGTATCGGTGCGTTGCTCGCGGCCCGGGCGCATCCCGGCAGCCTGCCGCCAGAGGCGAGGGCATCGAAGACGAACAACTCCAAAGACGCCGCCGCAGAGGCGCTCAAGAAGTTCTTCGGGAAGCGTTAGAACGACTTGCCTAGGCCCCAAGCCAGGCCCCAAGCCAGGCCCCAAGCGGGCCCCAAGCGGGCCAATGGAGGCTGTTCAGCTCGGTTATGCGGGTTGCGCGGGCGAGTTATTTTTTCTGCCCGCCCCATTTTGCCTGGTCGTTGTGGCGCATACTTCCGGTAGAGCTTGCCCGACAGGCAGTTCTTCTCCAGTCAATCAATACCACCTACCCCCTCCCATCTGCCAGAAAGCCTCCGATGACGACCTCCGCCCTGCCGAAGCCCCCCTGCTCCAGCCGCCGTGCCATCGCCGCGGCCGCCGCCGGCCGTGCCAGCAGCCGCCGCCGGCACATCGACCCGACCACCTGTGAACGGGATTATCAGCCGGAAGAACTGGAATTCATGCAGGCTGTCGAACTCTACAAGCGGCAGAATAGCCGGCCTTTTCCGACCTGTAGCGAATTGCTCGAAGTGGTTCGTTCGCTCGGTTACGTCCGGGTGGGAAACGCCTGAAAGCGGGTGGAAACGGCTTGGCTGGGGTTGTTGTGGGGTGGGGACGGAGGGTACGGTTCCTCCCCCCTGTCGCCCCGGTGGATCTTCCCGGCTGGGCGGCGGGTTCGGAGGGCGAACATGCCCGCGGCTGTCCACAGCATCACTCTTCCGGTTCTCGCCTGCATTGTCTGCCTCGCGGCCTGCGGCTGCGGCGGGATTGCGCGGAATGACAACGCAGCCGGCGTGCAGTTCTATCAGCAGGGCAATTATCTTGGGGCGGTAGATCATTTCCAGCAGGCGTTGGCCAAACAGCCTGGCAATGCCGACTGCTTTTACAACCTCGGGGCCACCTACCACCAACAGGCCAAACTGTTCGGACGCCCCGCAGACCTTCAGACTGCCGAACAGTATTACCACCTCTGCCTGGCCCGAAATCCGAACCACGAGGCCTGTCAACGCGGGCTGGCCGTGCTGCTCGTCGAGGAGGACCGCCGGGATGAGGCGATGGCTCAACTGCAGCAGTGGGCCCAGCGGCAGCCGGGGAATCCGAATCCTCAGATCGAGATGGCCCGCCTCTGCCAGGAACACGGCGACCTGCGGGAGGCCGAAAACCACCTGATCGACAGCCTGGCGATCGCCCCCAACAACCCCCGGGCGATGGTGGCGCTGGGGCAGATTCGGGAGTCGCAGGGGGATGCCTCACAGGCCCTTGCCAACTACAACCGCGCCCTCGCCGTCGATCCGCAGCAGCCGTCGGTGGCGGCACGGGCTGCCACGCTCTCGGCGTCCCAGACCGGGGCGTCCCGGTTGGCGGCGATGCCCACGTCCGCGGCACCGCTCTCGCCCGCGGCGTACGCCGCCCCCACGCCGCCGGGAAATGCGTCCCGTTGACCAATGCGGCGGGCGGCTTTTATTCTGGGCTCTCGGCTGCCAGGCTTTCCGGCCCAAGGTGCCGACTCTCGTGAACGTCCGACCATTGGTTTGTGGACGCAACCCTGATCGACTCAGGGAGACTGCCGCTGGTCGCAAGCGGTGAGAGGGTGCGGGCAGGCCGGGATGGAGTACCAGCCAGTGACGGACCGCAGTGCCGGGTCGGCGACCGAACGGGTCTACAACTTCTCGCCAGGCCCAGCGGTCTTGCCGCTGGAGGTGTTGGAGCGGGCGCGGGATGAAATGCTCTCCCTACCAGGCGTGGGCATGTCCGTGCTCGAGATCAGCCACCGCAGTCCGGCCTTCGACCGAATCCTGGAGGACACGCTCCAGGCATTACGTCAACTGCTGGGGATCGGGGACGACTACGAAGTGCTCCTCATGCAGGGCGGCGCAAGTCTCCAGTTTTCCATGGTGCCGATGAACCTCCTCCGCGGTCGCCAGGGGGCTGCCGATTACATCATCACTGGCACCTGGGGGCAGACCGGTGCCAAGGAGGCGCGGCGGGAGGGCAAGGTGCACGTCGCGTGGGATGGCGGTGCCACGGCCTACGACCGGCTTCCGTCCGCCAGCGAGATTCAGCTGTCGGGCAACGCGGAGTACGTGCACGTCACGAGCAACGAGACGATTCAAGGAGTGCAGTGGAAGCATGACCCCGATGGTGGCGGGGCCCCGCTTGTCTGCGATTGTTCCAGCGACTTCATGTCGCGGCCGATCGATGTGTTGAAGTACGGGCTGATTTACGCCTGTGCGCAGAAGAACGCGGGGATCGCCGGGGTGACGGTCGTCATCATGCGCAAGGATCTGCTCGAGCGTTCCCGGGACGACCTGCCCACGATGCTCGACTATCGCACCTACGCCAAGAACGGATCGCGGCCCAACACCCCGCCGGTTTTCGCGGTGTATGTGCTCGGGCTCGTCTGCCAGTGGCTCCGCGACGGTATGGGAGGACTGGCGGCCATGAACCGCCACAACCTCGCCAAGGCGAAGCTGCTGTACGACGTCCTCGATGCGTCTGGCGGCTTCTATGCCGGCCACGCCCATCCGGACTGTCGTTCCGACATGAACGTCACGTTTCGCCTTCCCGATGAGACGGCCGAAAAGGCATTCATCAAGGGTGCCACCGAACGTCGGCTCATCGATCTCAAGGGGCACCGTTCGGTCGGGGGCATCCGGGCCAGCATCTACAACGCGATGCCGTTGTCAGGCGTCGAATCCCTGCGAGACTATATGCTGGAGTTTCAGCGGAGTCAGCGCAGCTAGCCGTCGGTGGACGCAGTCTCCACTCTTTGCATCCCTGCCCTTTTCGGAAACCCGAATCCATGCCCTCGATCATCGTGCTCGACACGCTCAGTCCGGACGGTCTCGCGCTCCTCGATGCAGCTGCCGAAATGGGGGTGACCTATGAAGTCGTCACCGGGCTTTCGGGCGCGGCGTTGCGGGAGGCTCTGGCCCGCCACGACGGGGCGATCTGCCGCAGTGGGGTGAAGATCACCGCGGAGTCGCTGGCTGGCAATCACCGGCTCAAGGCGATCGTGCGAGCGGGGGTTGGCACCGACAACATCGACAAGGATGCAGCCACGCGGCAGGGCATCGTGGTGATGAACACGCCGGCCGGCAACACCGTCAGCACGGCGGAGCACACGTTTGCGTTGATTCTCGCCCTCTCCCGCAACGTCGCCGCGGCCGACGCCAGCCTCCGTCAGCATCGCTGGGAGCGCAACAAGTTCATGGGGGTCCAACTGGCGGGAAAGACGCTGGGGATCGTGGGGCTCGGTCGGATCGGCCAGGCGGTGGCCGAGCGTGCCATGGCATTCGACATGCGGGTCATGGGCTTCGACCCGTTTCTGTCTCAGGAGCGGGCAAAGGAACTGGGCATCGAATTGGTGGGCACCGTGCGGGGCATGTTGCCGGAGGTCGATTACCTGACCGTGCACACCCCGCTGACCGACGACACCCGCCATCTTGTCGGCATGGACGAATTGGCCATCCTGAAGCCGGGTGTCCGGCTGGTGAATTGTGCCCGCGGCGGCATCTACGATGAGAAGGCATTGGTGGAGGGCCTCAAACGCGGCGTGATCGGGGGCGTGGCCCTCGACGTGTTCGAGCAGGAGCCCTGCACCGACAGTCCGCTGTTTGAGATGCCCGGCGTGCTGGTCACGCCCCACTTGGGCGCCAGTACCGAGGAGGCGCAGTCGCAGGTGGCCGTCGAGGGAGTCGGACTACTCGTCGACTTCCTCTCCACCGGTTCGATCCGCCATTCGGTCAATTCCAGCCCCATCGACCCGGCGTCGATGGAGGGGGTGCGGGGATTTCTGGATCTGGCCTGGCGGTTGGGCCTGCTGCTGGCCCAACTCGAGGACGGGCCGCCACGATCCTGCTCGATCGCCTACCGAGGCGAGATCGCGTCGCGGAACACTCGGCTTGTGACCGCGGCTTTTGCTGCGGGGCTCCTCGAATCGGCGCTGGAGGATGTCAACATCGTCAACTCCGAGGTGCTGCTCAGAGACCGGGGCATCGAACTCGTCGAGCAAAGCCGGACCGATCCCGGGGCGTTCAGTTCGGTCGTGGCGGTGGATCTCGTCTCCGGCGACCATGTCCATCGGGCTGCGGGCACGCTGTTTGGACACTCGATGCCGCGGCTCGTGCAGCTGGAGGGGCACCGGCTGGAGGCCTATCTCGATGGCGTTCTGCTGGTGTTCACCCATCAGGACGTGCCGGGCATCATCGGTCGCGTGGGCAATGCGTTCGGCGGTCTGGGGGTGAATATTGCCCAGATGACCGTGGGTCGCTCGGCCCCGGGTGGTGACGCCATCGGCGTGCTCAACCTCGATCAGGAACCCTCCCCCGAGGCCGTGGCGGCCGTCATGGCCTGCCCCGGCGTCCGGTCGGCTCGCGTGGTCAAGCTGCCGCCTGCTGGGCAACTCCCGTTCTGGCTGGCGCCCGCCGCCGCAGCGGTGCGCCGGGCCCCCGTACTCTCCGGGAAATAAGTTTCCGGTGTCGGTGCGAATGGTCTCGTGAGGCGAGAGGCGGATGCGGGTGGCCCGTACCCTGGTGAGGGTTGCCGGGAAGGTGTTCCTGGAACGTGTTCTTCAGGCCGAAGTCCCCATGGCCGAATCTCCTGCCGCAGGCGACCGATTTGATCGGTGGGTGAGAGATCATGTGGAGATGCTCTATCGGGTCGCGTTTCGCCTGCTGGGTGACCCGCACGATGCTGAGGACGTCGTGCAGGATGCCTTTCGCTCGGCCTGGGCCAGCCGCCACCTCTTTGACCCCGCCCGAAGCGAGCGGGCCTGGCTGCTCGCGATCCTCCGCCGCCGGGCGGCGGATCACTGGCGACGGTCCAATGCTGTGGTGCGTCCCGGCATGGGTGAGCTTCCCCAGCCTGCAGCACCGCTCGGCCGGGACCCGTTCGCGGACGAACTCTCCTCCGCGATGCAGCGGGCGCTCGGCAGGCTCCCCGAGGAACTCCGCGAAACACTGCTGTTGGTTGTCGTGGGCGGCCTCACCCATCAAGAGGCTGCCGATCTGCAGGGTGTTCCTCTGGGCACCGTGCTCTCCCGTGTCAGCAGGGCCCGCAGCCGTCTGCGGGAGTTTCTTCTCGAATCGCCTGCAGCAGTGTCTGCCCGGCAGTAACGTTCGCGTCCCGGAGTTGAATCCACGCATGTCAATCCACCGATGATCGCCACATGACCCATTCAGACGACCACCTGCTTGATGCCCGCTTACGGGATGTGCCCACGCCGGCCGGAATCGCCGGCCGCGTTGCGCCCGAGGTGTTGTTCGACGACGCGGCGATCGATCGGTTGCTTGTCATGGTCGATCTGCCGAGCGGGCTCGAGGATCGCACCCGCAGCGCGATGGCAGCCATGCGCGAAGGCTCGACGCTGCCGTTGCCCACGCCCCCGAAATCATCTCGCCGCGCCGGCCCGGGCGGCGCTGGCGGGGGCAGCCATGGGTCGCCATCGCGTCGGATGAGGCTCTGGCCGGCGGCCATGGATCTGTTCGCAGATGGCGGGGCCGTGGCGGCAGCACTGTCGATCGTGGCGCTGATGTTCTTTGCCGGCACCGAGCTTTCGCGTCGCCTGGCTCCGCCCGCCGTAGCTCCGCAGCGGATGGCGGACCGCGGTGCGTCGCCGATGCGGTCGGACGCCCCGCGAGTCTCCACTGATGACCGAGTGCCGCTGCGTGCGGCGGAGGGCGGCTCGCGGACGGGCGGTTCACCGCAGCCGCCGACGGTTGTCCCTGGAATAGCCGCTCTTGCGACAGGCGACGCGATCCATGCCGCCCAGCCTGCTCGGCCTGCTCAAGACCCTGTCGAGGTGCGGGCGGCACCAGCGGCCGCCGCAGGTGCCGGCGGCGGGGATCGCGGTGGTCGAACCGGTGGAATCCGCGCGCTGTTCCTGCCAAAGACGGGCAGGCAGGTGCCGCGCGTGCCCGCCTACGACATCGCCTTCGAGATGACGCATGGTGAGTCGCCGTTCATCGACCCATCGCGGGCCGCGGCGCTCGCCGTCAACCATCCGCCACTCTCGCTCCGAACCGATTCATTCGACAGTCTGTGCGAGGCGGCCCTTCGCGATCACGGTCGGCCGTCGGGCAGGCGGCTTCGGCGTGGCGGGATGCCGGTGGTGCGGGTCGAGGATGTCCTCGCCGCCCTGCCGTCTACGCTCCCGTCGACGTTAGGGAATGCCGGGTTGTCGGGGGCGGGGCTGGTGCTGTCTGTCGATGCTGTCCGCTCGTTGCGGCCGTCCCCTGGCAGCCTGCTGGTGGAGGTGTGTGCCACGGCGTCACCGCTCTCCGCCGCCAGCACCGCGGCCGAATCAGCCCCGCTCGATGCCATGCTCGTGCTCGACCAATCCTCCGGCCCGTCGGCATCGCTCTCGTGGCAGTGGCTGTGCCGGGGACTTGACCGTGTGATCGGTCAGATGGGGACTGCCGATCGATTGTCGCTGGTCGTCTGTGGCGAGCGGCCGCGGCTGGTGGCGCTGCGGGCCGATGCCGCCACGCTCACTGCGTTGCTGCCCGAACTGACGCGCGAGCCGATGGCGAGGTTTGCCGACTTCGATGCGGCATTCCGACTCATCGCTGCCGTTGGCCGTCGCGAGGGTCGCCCGGAGCGGGTCGTGGCCGCGGCGCACGCCGATTCCCTGGAGCGGTGCCGCGCGGAAGGGCGTGCCGCGTTGTCGGAGTGGCAGGCCGCGCAGGCTGCGGCCCCGGCGCTGCCGGTAGCTCCGGCCACCGAGTTCGTGCTCATCGATCCGCAGCAACCGCGCGACGCCGGTGGCAGCACGCCAGGGGCGGCGGCGGTGGCCCCAGGACGCGTCGCTGCCGATCCGATCACGATCGGACGCGCCATGCTGGAGCACGTCTTCGGACGTCCGACGCTCGTGGCCACCGGTTGTCGGCTCGAGGTGGCGGTCGATCCGGCCCGTGTCAGTTCGTATCGCATCGTCGGCCACCGGCAGACCGCGTCTGACGCCCTGGCCGCCATCGAGCCACGGCCCATTGAGCTGCACGCCGGGGAAACCGTGCGGGTTGTCTATGAAGTCATCCGCCGTCCGGGCGGAACGCCGCCTGCCGCGGCAGGCGTGGTGTCGGCCACGCTGGCGTGGACTCCGGCGGCTACCGGGCCGGACGGTCTGCCCCCCGAGCAGAAGG
>JAPLNQ010000260.1:0-14128 GCA_026401075.1 Planctomycetia bacterium | reverse complement strand
CCCGAGCAGAAGGTGCGGCGGGGCCTGGCCGACGGGAATGGTGCGATGGCCGACGGCCTGCGGGCCGGTCTGCCCTCCCCGCACGGCTGCGAGCTGCTGCTGGCGGTGGCGCTTGGCGAACTCACCGCAGAGTCGGTCCATGCCGAGCCGTGGCGACAGTCGGCGGCGGAAATGGCAAGGCTTGTGTCCCGCTGGCAGGCCCGTGGCGATCTGACGCCGATGGGAGGGCTCCTCATTGACTGCCTTGAGCTCCAGGGGATCGTCCCGGAGGCAGCCAGCCGCTGAGACCGCAGGCGTGATTCACCGGTTCGAAGCGGGAGTCGGTTTGACGGCGGTCGCTCGTCTTCCCAGAATGCGGGGGCAGGGTCACAATCATGCAGCGTGATACCCCCCGGTTCCTAACAGCCGCGGGGTGGTGTCGACGGAACCGATTGTCATGCCTGCCGCTGCCCTCGCCCAACCCGTTCCCCCCAACGCTTGCCCCATCATGATTGCGTCTCTTCAGCGTCTATGGTTTGTCCTGCTGGCTGGGGGGGTGGTCTGTGGAGTGACCGCCGCGCGTGGAGTCGCCGCCGATCCGCCGCAGCGCACCACGAAGGACATCGCCACGACCCGGTTGCTCGACGCGCTCGAAGAGCAGCAGATGCCCGACGTCGCGCTCTGGGTGCTCGACCGTGTGGAGCAAGACCCGCAGGCTGCGGCCGATTTCAAGAAGGAAGTGCCGTTCCGGCGGGCAGCAGCGCTCGTGGCCGTCAACCGCTCGGAGTCCAACGCCGTCAGGCGGGCTGAGGTGTATGACCGGGCGGCACGCGAGATCGATGCGTTTCTGAAGGAGAGCCCGGAAGGCGAGCGGGCGATTCAGGCCTATCTCCAGAAGGGCAACCTGCTCATCGAACGTGGTCGGGCGAAGATCGAGGACTCGAAGCGGCCTGGCCAAGACGCCAAGAAACTCCAGGCAGAGGCCCTGCCCTTCTTCGACGGGGCGATCAAGGTCTTGGAGGGGCCTGTTCGCAAGGAGAATGCCCCGATCGATGCCGTGACCAACGCCGAAGACGCGGTGCTCAAACTCTTGCGAGAGGTGGATGCGTCGCTGAAGGAGCTGCGTGGTGAGACAGGGGGCGACAAGACCGACGCCGACAAGGATTCAGGTAAGGACTCCGGAAAAGAATCCGGAAAAGAAGCCGGCAAAGCGGCGACGAAGTCGAAGAAGCCTGCCAAGAAGCCGGGGGCCGCGCGGCTGATGGCCAGCCTGGAAGAGCAGCAGGACGAACTGCGGGGCTTGCTCCTCAAGACGCGACTGCTGATTGCCGGTGCCTACTACGAAAAGTCGCGGGCGTTGGAGCCGAAGTCGAAGGAGTGGGAGGCGGCCCTCACGGAGTCCGCGAAGCAATACAAGGAACTCTACGAGAAATACCGGAGCCGTGGAGCCGGCCTGTTCGCCCGCTATTACGAGGGCCGAAACTATGTCGCCCTTGGCAAGCGGACGGAAGCGCTGGCCGCGTTGGCCGACATCCGGGCGCTCGACGGGGATGGCATCGTGCCCGGCCTGAGGGCCAAGGCGATCAATTCCTCGCTGGAGTGCTGGCTGGAGGAAAAGAAGTACGACGAGTTCGACGATCGGCTGCTGAAGCTGTCGCTGGCGCCGCTCACTCAAGATCGCATCGACCACGACTGGCTCGGGATGAAGTATCGCACCGCACTGCTGCTCGAGAAGCGGGCCGCGGCCATGCCGGACAAAGACAAGTCGAAACGCGTCCCGCTGCTGCGCGATGCCAAGCGGCTCGCCATGGAAGTGGCCAAGGTCAACAGGGATTTTGGCACGGAGTCGAAGTCGCTGCTGGCCGAACTTGGCAAGCAGGTGCCGGATGATCTCGACGGCGCGCCGGCGACGTTCGAGGCGGCCATGGATTCGGCGCGGGCGGCCCTGGCTGCCATGCAGGCACGACAGGCGACGCTGAAGCAGGCCGAGGGGGCGAAGGACGCGGCGGCGATCGAGACAGCCCAGAAAGAGCTGGCAGCAGAGCGGGCGAAGTCGATCGCCAGCCTGCGGAGGGCCATGCCGCTGGCGGGTGCTGACGACCTCGAGGCACTCAACCAGGCCCGCTCACTGCTTGCCTACGTGTTGTATGCCGACCAGCGGCTTCACGATGCGGCGGCGCTCGGTGATTTTCTCGTCGAACGGTATCCCAGTGCGAAGGGCAGCCAGCAGGCGGCCCGCATCGCTATGGCGAGTTGGCAGCAGTTGCAAAAGCAGCCCGTGGCGGGGTGGGCGGATGAGGCCAAGAGAAAGTGTGTGGAGACCGCCGAGGCGATCATGCGGACCTGGCCCGACCGTCCGGAGGCGGCCGATGCGGCCGTCATTGCCATCGCTGCGGCGACCGAGGATCGTTCGCCAGAACGGATCGTCGAGATTCTGACGCAGGTGCCGGCGACGTCGCCTCGCCGTGCGGAGGTGCAGCTGCGGGCCGGCGGCGCGCTGTGGCGGGAAGTGCAGGAGAAGTCGCGGTTGGACGAGGCCGCGCGTCCACCGGCCGCGACGCTGGCCGGCTGGCGGACACAGGCCGAGAAGGCGATCGACGACGGCCTGGCCGGCATCCCTGCCGGCACCGGACCGGTGGTTGTCAACGTGGCAGCGGCTTTGGCCCGGGCCCAGATGGCGATGGATGATGGCGACAACGCGCGGGTGGCCGCCTTGCTTGAGCACAAGGACTACGGTCCGTGGACGGTCCTGACCGTCGACAAGGAGGAGTTCAAGCCGTTCAAGGCTGGTCCGCTCGCCACGCCCACGGCCACGGCTGGCCTGCGATACTTCATCGAGACCGAGCAGAGCGACAAGGCCGTGCAGGCCATGAAGAAACTCGAGGAACTTGCGAGTACCTCTGGTGTGGAGGCCTCTGCCAGACTGACGTCGATGTATCAGGGAATGGGTCGCGACCTGCAGTCGCAACTGATGAATCTCGCCTCCGGTCCCAATGCTGGCACGCCGCAGGCGCAGAAGCGGGCGGCCGCGATCCTGAGCGGGTTTGAAAAGTTTCTGGAGGGTGTGGCCAAGGATCCGAAGCTGTCGTCGCAGATGTGGGCGGCAACCACCTATCTCAACCTGGGCTCGGGAGAGGGCACCAGCTCGGCCGTGCCGAAGGCCAAGGCGGAAGGCTATCTCGACAGGGCTGCGGCCATCTACGAGGGGCTGCTCTCCAAGGGCGGCGCCGAGATTGCCAAGTTCGAGCCCTCGATTCGCTTGAAGATGGCCAACGTATACCGCGAGCGGGAAAAGTGGGACGAGGCCCAGAAGCACATCGACTGGATTTTGTCAGACAAGAAGCGGCAGAACACGCTCGACTTCCAGTTCCAGGCCGCCGAACTGCTCCAGCAAGCGGGCTCCAAAACGGTCGACAAGCCGAAGCAGGCCGACTACTTCGGGAAGGCCATCAGCGGCTACAAGCGACGCGGTGATGCGGGTGAGATCTGGGGCTGGGGCTGGGCCGTCATCTCGAATCGCTTGGAGTCACAGGCGTTTGCGGGATCGGACGAAAAGGCGATGGAAGCCCGTCGGAAGTTTTTTCAGGCCCGCCTGAACGCTGTGAGGTGCCGCATGGAGAAGGCAGAGGCCCTGCCGCAAGAGCGGGAGAAGGAGTTGCAGAAGGCGTTCGAATACATCGACCTGACCTACAAAATGCACTCCGATCTTGGCGGGCCCGACACGAGAAAAGCCTTCGATAAAATTCTGAAGGAGATCGAGAAGCGGCAAAACAAGCCTCCGCGGGGGGTCGACGGCCTGAAACAGGCTGTTGAAGCCGCGGCGGGGTGAGTGGAATCGAAGTGAGATGCCGGTATGAACAACAGCAAGGCCGGAACAAACCATTCAGGCACGGATTCAGGAATGAACAACACCATGACGACGAGAGGCATCGAGGCGAACGGTTGCAGGCGACGGGCGTGGGCGACGCTGCTGGCCTGCTGCGTGACAGGGGGCGTTGCGCTGGCGGCGGCTCCTGGAGCTGCCTTCGGGCAGGCTGCCGATAGGGTGAGCCTTGTCGGCGGCGCGAGCGTCGCGGGAAAGATCGTCTCGGTCTCACCGGCCGGTATTGACGTGGAGAATAGCGACGGCGAAACGCAAAAAGTGGCGATCGAAACGGTTCGTGAGGTGCAGTTTGGAGCGGAACCGCAGTCGTTGAAGAACGCCCGTGCGATGCTCCTCCGCGGCCGCGGTGCCGATGCCCGGGACGAAGTTGGCAAGATCGAGGCGGACGAACTCGACGGCGCCGAACCATTGGTGTTGGCCGAGGTCGATTTCGTCAGGGTGGCTGCCTCGGCGCAGGCCGTCCTCGATGCCGGTGGTGACCTTGCCGCGGCGGCCAAGGCGGTGGCCGACTATCTCGCAAAGCATCCGAAGAGCCACCACTTCTTCCAGATGCAGGAACTGCTCGGAGACCTCCAGGCGCGGGCCGGAAAACCTGCAGACGCGCTCGCCGCATACCAGCAACTCGACGGCGGCCCCCCTGCCCTGAAGGTCCGCGCCGCCTCCGCCAAGGCTGCCATGCTGCTCGCGCAGGGCAAGCCCGACGAGGCCATGGCGGAATACGATGCCGCCATCAAACTGGCCGGCAGCGAAAAGGCCAGCCAGCCGCAGAAGCGATCTGCTGAACTCGGCAAGGCCAAGTGCCTGTCGTTGCAGGGCAAGCAGGATGCGGCCATCGAGATGGTGCTCCAGATCGTCAAGGATTCGAGCCCGGAGGAGAAGGAACTGTTGTCCCGCGCCTACAACGTGCTTGGAACCGCCTACCGGGCCATGGACGGCCGGGAGCAGGACGCCCTGATCCAGTTCCTCACGGTCGACCTCGTCTACAACACGCTGCCGGAGAGCCATGCCGAAGCGTTGTTCAACCTCGGTGAGTTGTGGGACAAGGGCAGCAATCCAGAGCGGGCCCGCGAGGCGCGGCAGAATCTCAAAGCGGCCTATCCGGCCAGCCCGTGGGCTGCCAAACTGGCTGCGTCCAAGTCATAGGTAATTGGCGGAAATTGTCGCTGGCGCTTTGCAGTCCTGAGGGGTGCGAGGCTAGTCTGTGGCACGGAAAAGGTTCCCTCCTGAGGAGACAATTCATGCAGTGCGACGTGACCAATGGCGACCGAAACCGCTCACCGGATTTGTTGCCAGGCTTTTTTCGGGGAGGAATCGGTCGCTGCCTGCTGATCGTCGCCTCGTTGCTTCCCAACGCGTTCCTCCCTTGGGCGGCAGCTGTCGTGCCGGCGATCGCCTGGACTGAGGCGGCGGTCGCCCAGGATGATGCTGGTGATGCTCCCGCCGACGAGGCGGCCGAGCCGGAGGGCGAGAACATGCTCGTCTTCTACTACAAGGCTCTCGGCCTGCGTTACGTCATCGTCTTCCTGGCGCTCTCGTTTGGACTCGTCGCCCTGCTCGTGATGTGCTTCATGCAGATTCGGCGGGTTGTCTTGATGCCGCCGGGGCTGAGCCAAGCGTTCGAGGCACACCTGGAGAGCAAGGAGTATCAGCAGGCATACGAACTGGCCAAGACCGACGACTCCTACCTGGGCCACGTGCTGGCCGCCGGGATGGGAAAGCTGCAGTCGGGGTACACGGCCTCGGTCGAAGCGATGCAGGAGGAGGAGGGCGAGCAGGCGATGAAACTCGACCACAAGGTGAGCTACGTGTCGCTCGTGGGTGCGCTTGCTCCAATGTTTGGCCTGCTCGGCACGGTCGACGGGATGGTGGGAGCGTTCATGGTGATCGCCAAGTCGTCGACGGCGCCCAAGCCATCTGAATTGGCTGTCGGTATCTCGCAGGCCCTCATTACGACCCTCATCGGCCTGTGGCTGGCCATCCCGGCTATCGCCTGCTTTGCACTGTTCAAGAATTGGCTCCAGAAACTCAACGGCGACGTTGACGGGGAGGCGATGCGGCTGATGTCGCGGTTCCAGGGCATGGGCAAGAAGTAAGGGACGACGTAGCGGGCCCTGAGTCGGTCCTGCCGGAGCATCCAATGCCAAAACGAACCGCCGAGGCGTCGACCACCGACATCGACATGACGCCGATGATCGACATGACTTTTCAGCTGATCACGTTCTTCATGTTCGTGATGAACTTCTCCGAAGCCGAGCAGGACGACCGCATCCAGCTTCCCATGAGCCAGTTGGCAAAGCCGGTGGACGGGCCTGTCGAGAAGCCGATCACGCTGCAACTGGCGAACAATGGTTCGGTGATCTACGCGGGCGAGATGATCGGCTTGCGCGACGTGGGCGGCTATCTGGAGCAGGAGAAGTCGGTCATGATCGATGCCGGCAAGGAGCCCGCCTCAGCCACGGTGATCGTCCGGGCGGACGGGCGTGCGAAGACCGGCGAGGTTCAGGAAATCATCAAAATCTGCCAGGAAAAGGGATTCGAGAAATTCGCCCTCCGGGCCCAGTACGACGAGGGACGGTGAACCGATGGCGCGTCGTATAGAGTCTTCACTCCCCGACAAGATTAGCATCGACATGACGCCGATGATCGACGTTGTGTTCCAGCTGATCTCGTTCTTCATGTTTTCGCTGAAGGTCGTCGCCCCGGAGGGTGATTTCGACATCCGCATGCCGCTCGGTAAGTCCGCTAGCGCTACTGTCGATGATCAGCAGGTGCCGCCGATCCGCGTGAAGCTATCGGCGGGGCCGGACGGATCGCTGGCCGGCATCGCCATGAATGGCAACCCCGTCGCCGACTTCAACGACCTTCAGAAGAAGGTGGTGTCGCTGGTGGGCAAAGGCCGCGGGCCCGACTCGCTGGCGGACAAGACCGAGGTCGAGATGGACTGCGACTACGGCCTCAAATACGCCAACGTCGTCCGCGCAATCACGGCCGTCTCCGGCACCGTGCAGGATGGCCAGATCGTGGAGCTGATCAAGAAGATCAAGTTCACGCCGCCGAAGGCTGGCAAGTAGACGCGCATCCCCGCGCACGACGGTTCGGGGCTGCCCATGCCCCGTCGCCGGACGCTCGCTACGGCCATCCATGGCCTCCGCTCGCTCGATGCTGACTGTGCTCCGCTGCCTGCGCTGGTCAGCAACGCCGGCTCTCAGGGCATGGGCAGCCCCTCACGGATGATTCCGATTCCCATACAAGCCCTGAGCGTAAGCGATGGGATGATGCCACCGCCCGTCACCGGCGCGGGTGGAACTTCTCGTGGATGCTCCGGAGGCGGCTGGCATCGACGTGGGTGTAGCGCTGCGTCGTCGCGATGCTGGCGTGGCCGAGCATCTCCTGCACGTGCCGGAGATCGACGCCGCCGGCCACGAGGTGGGTGGCGAAACTGTGCCGAAGCGTGTGCGGCCCGATGTCGGGCGGCACACCTGCCTTGTCGGCGTGGAACCGCACGATCTCCCAGATCCGCATCCTTGAGAGCCGGTTGCCACGCGAGGAGAGGATCATCCAGGAGGGGCTTGAACCTGCGCGGGCGGCGAAGGCCGACCGCGGCCCGTCGATCCATGCCCGCAGGGCCGCCACCGCCCGCCTGCCCAGTGGCACGACCCGCTCCTTGTCGCCCTTGCCGCGGCAGGTGCAGAAGCTCTCGGTCAGGTGGACGTCGGTCAGTCGCAGAGCCGACACTTCCGACGCCCGGCAGCCGGTGGCGTAGAGCAGTTCCAGCAACGCCTGGTCCCTCCGGCCAGACGGAGTGGCCGTCTCGGGGCTCTCCAGAAGCCGGTCGACCTGCTCGGGAGAGAGCGTGCCCGGGATGACGTCTGCGCGACGGCCGGCCGTGAGGAGTTCGGCCGGACTCTCCCGCACGACTCCCTCGAGCTGCAGAAACGCATAGAAGGTGCGGAGGGTCGCCGCCTGGCGGGCCACGCTGGCCCGCGCCAGTCCTCGTTTGTCGAGGGCCGCCAGATAGTCGCCCAGATCCCGCACGGAGAGCCTGACCGGATTGCCGTCTGACAGCCAGGCGGAGAAATCCCGCAAATCCCGGCGGTAGGCCTCCTGCGTGTTGGCGGAGAGGGCCCGCTCGTGGCGGACATACTCGAGGAACCGCCGCACGAGGATGCCGGTCGATCCCCCCTTCTCCGCCGCAGCGGGGCCGGTGTCGAGAATGACCCGGCGGACTCGGCGGCCGGGCTTCTCGTTCGCGGTCATGGGTGTGCCAGCGAATTACGCGTCATAGCCAAGGTTGGGCGACAGCCACCGCTCGACCTCGGACACCGCCATGCCCTTGCGGGCTGCGTATGACTCCACCTGGTCGCGAGTGATGCGGTCCACTGCGAAGTATCGGCTCTCTGGATGGCCGAAGTAGAGTCCGCTCACGCTGGCCGCCGGAAACATGGCAAAGCTTTCCGTCAGCGTCATGCCGGCAGCCTTGCCAACGTCGAGCAGGCTGAAGATTGCCTGTTTTTCCGTATGGTCCGGGCAGGCTGGATAGCCCGGTGCCGGGCGGATGCCCCGGTATTTCTCCTCGATCAGGTCGTCGGTCGAGAGCGACTCTTGGCGGCCGAAGCCCCATTCCTGCCGGACCTTTGCGTGCAGCCACTCCGCGAACGCCTCGGCCAACCGATCGGCCAGGGCTTTCACGAGGATCGAAGAGTAGTCGTCGAGTTCGCGATCGTACCGCCGGGCGAGTTCGTCGCAGCCATGGCCGGCCGTGCAGGCAAACGCACCGATGTAGTCCTTGCGGCCGCTCTCCAGCGGCGCCACGAAGTCGGCGAGGGCGTGAAACACGTCCTGCCCCTTCCGTTCCCACTGCTGTCGGAGGGTGTGCACACGGCCGAGTTCGTCAGTCCTCGTGTCGTCGGTGAACAGCACGACGTCATCACCGACCGAGTTGGCGGCAAAAAAACCGTACACGCCCCGGGCCACCAGCGACTTGTCCCGCACCATCTCTTCGAGCAGTCGCTGCGCATCGTCGAAAAGTTTCTTCGCCTCGGTGCCGACGATCGGGTCGGCGAAGATCGCCGGATACTTTCCCTTGAGTTCCCATGACATGAAGAACGGCGACCAGTCGATGAACGGCACCAGATCGGCCAGCGGCACGCTCTCGAGTTGCCG
Source organism: Planctomycetia bacterium (assembly GCA_026401075.1). Taxonomy (GTDB): domain Bacteria; phylum Planctomycetota; class Planctomycetia; order Pirellulales; family UBA1268; genus CAMCQY01. The sequence goes on along the minus strand of JAPLNQ010000260.1, from coordinate 5,103 downwards.
CACACCGGTGAACTCGGGCGTGTCGATGGTGGTGGTCGCCCAGTCGGTCGTCCAACGCTTGGCACAGGCGGTCTGATAGGGCACGAGTTTCGTCTGCTGCCGCTGCTTGAAGTTTTCGACGTCGCGTTTCTGCGCCTCGCGGTTGGCCTGCGTGAAGGCCGTCCGTGAATTCGGATTCAGCAGTTTCTCGACGACGCCGGCGGCCCGCGAGGCGTCGGTGACGTGAATGACGTCCCCGGTGTATTTGGGGGCGATCTTCACCGCCGTGTGCCGGGCCGAAGTGGTCGCGCCGCCGATCAGGAGAGGCAGTTTCAGTCCCTCGTGCTCGAACTCCTGGGCCACCTGCACCATCTCGTCGAGGCTGGGCGTGATCAGGCCGCTCAGCCCCACGATGTCGACCTGCTGGGCCTTCGCCTCCGCGATGATCTTCGTGCAGGGCACCATCACGCCCAGGTCGATCACCTCGTAGCCGTTGCAGCCCAGCGTGGCCATCAGCACGCGGCCGCGTTTTACCGCCGCCGCCCCCTGCGCCTTCCGCTCCTCCTCCATGTAGGGCAGGAGATGGTTGACCGCCCGTTTCATCCCGCGAGCGCTCTTCACCACCTGCGGCAGAAACATCTTTCCTTCGCCGAACAGGTCGCCCACCGTCTGCATGCCACGCATCAGCGGGCCTTCGATGATCTCCAGGCTGGTGGCATAGTGCTTCCGGGCGTCCTCGACGTCCTCCTCCACATGGTCGGCCATGCCCTTCACCAGGGCATGCGCGAGCCTTTCCTCGACGTCGAGGCTCCGCCAGGCGTCGGCCTTCGCCGTGTCGGCCGGATCCCGCTTCTTGACCGTCTCGGCATATTCGATGAGCCGGTCGGTGGAGTCGGGGCGGCGATCGAAGAGCACGTCCTCGATCCGCTCCAGAAGGTCCTTGTCGATATCCTGATAGATCGCCAGTTGGCCCGCGTTGACGATCCCCATGTCCATGCCGGCCTGGATGGCGTGGTAGAGGAACGCCGAGTGCATCGCCTCGCGGACCGTCTCGTTGCCGCGGAAGGAGAAGGAGATGTTGCTGACCCCCCCCGATATCTTCACCAGCGGCATCGCCTGCTTGATCCGCCGCGTTGCCTCGATGAAGTTCAACGCATAGCGGTTATGTTCCTCGATGCCGGTGGCCACCGTGAGGATGTTGGGATCGAAGATGATGTCTTCGGGCGCGAAACCGGCCTGTTCCGTGAGCAGGTTGTAGGCCCGCTGGCAGATCGCCACGCGACGTTCGACGTCGGTGGCCTGCCCCTCCTCGTCGAAGGCCATGACGACGACGGCGGCGCCGTAGCGGCGGATCGTCCGCGCGTGCCGCAGGAACGTCTCCTCCCCCTCCTTGAGGCTGATGGAGTTGACGATGCCCTTGCCCTGGATGCACTTGAGCCCGGCTTCCAGGACCTCGAATCGCGAACTGTCAACCATCACGGGTACGCGGGCGACGTCGGGCTCGCTGGAAAGGAGCGTGAGGAACTTCGTCATAACGGCGGGGCCGTCGAGCATTCCCTCATCGACGTTGACGTCGATGATGTTGGCGCCGTTCTCGACCTGCTGCCGGGCAACGCTGACGGCCTCCTCGTAGCGTTCTTCCTTGATCAGGCGGGAGAAGGCCCGCGAGCCGGTGACGTTGGTCCGCTCGCCGATCACCGTGAAACTGCTCTCCGGACGGAGTTCGAGCATTTCGAGGCCGGAATAACGGCTCCGTCGCGTGGGCACGGCGGGCTTCCGCGGCGGATACTTCGCGACCGCCTCGGCGATGGCCTTGATGTGGGCCGGCGTCGTGCCGCAGCAGCCGCCGATGATGTTGAGCCACCCCTCCTTCGCGAATTCGCCCAGCACGCTGGCCATCGCCTCGGGCGTCTCATCGAATCCGCCCAACGCGTTGGGAAGGCCGGCATTCGGATAGCAGCTGACCAGCCGGGGGGTGATCCTCGACAGGTCGGCCAGGTGCGTCCGCAGCTTTTCAGGGCCGAGCGCGCAGTTGATGCCCACGGTCAGGAGGTCGACATGGCTCAGGCTCGTCCAGCAGGCCTCGACCGTCTGCGCGGAGAGGGTGCGGCCACCCTCGAACACGGTGAACGAGGCCATCACCGGCAGCCTGACGCCCGTGTCGCTGAATACCTGCTCGATGGCATAGAGACAGCTTTTCAGCACGAGCGTGTCGAAGGCGGTCTCTGCCAGGAGCAGATCGACGCCTCCCTCGATCAGTGCCTCGATCTGCTCGCGGTAGGTGGCCACCATCTGGTCGAACGTGACATCCCGGTGGCCGGGATCGGCGACGTTGCCGGCGATCGAGAGCTGCTTGTTGGTGGGCCCGATCGAGCCGGCCACGAACCGAGGCCGATCTGGTGTCTTCGCCGTTGCGGCGTCGGCCGCTTCCCGGGCGAGGCGGGCCGCAGCGAGGTTCATCTCGCGGGTGCGGTCGGCCAGGCCGAAGTCGGCCAGGGCGAGGCTCGTGGCCCCGAAGGTGTTGGTCTCGACGATGTCGGCGCCCGCCTCGAGGTAGGCCGCATGAATGCCCCGAATCGCGTCTCCCTGCGAGAGCACGAGCACGTCGATGCAGTTCTTCAGATCCTTGGGGTGATCGCGGAACGGCGTCCCTCGAAACCCCTGCTCGTCAAGCTCCAGGGCATGCACCATGGTGCCCATCGCCCCGTCGAGAACGGCGATGCGGTTGGCCAAGAGAGCGTGGAGAGAATCGACACGGGCGGACAGATTGGAAGGGGGCATCAGGTGTCTTGTGACGTGTGTGGGGACGGAATGGGAGTCGGGCGAGGGCCGCAGGACTGTCATCGAATCAGTGAGGATCGGCAGACTCTGCCCAACCGGATGATACTTTGCCCTTCAAGAATAGGCGATTGGGTGAAAGAGGCGCACTGCGCAGGGACGGATGGGCGGCAGCCCCGCAGACCTTGCCGCAGTGGGGGCTGCGTCCGGCGACGTGGCCCGGCGTTCAAGGGCCCCGCATCGTGGCGACGATGCTCAGGCTGGGGATCCGGGGAAGGCGAGGGTGAGTGACGTTCATGGAGGTTTTAGCCTGCATTCCGAAGCTTCCATGCCCCGCTGGCTTTGTGGCAGCGGCGGTTTCGGAGCCCTCGCGGCGGGCGGATGTGGACGCCGTGGTCGCTGGACCGGTCTCGACCCCGGAGCCTGCAGCCCTGGTGGCTGACGTGGATGCGGATACCGCAGAGTGTGCTGCCCCTGCCCCACGCCGCATCGTGCGACGCCATTCGCAGACCACGCGGTTTCCCTCGCCGTCCATCATCGCTTTGGTGGCCGTGGCGGCCACTTTCTGGGCCGCTGCCTGGCGCAACGATCGGCTGCGGCTGGAGGCGGCCAGGCAGCAGCGACCGGAACGGCTGGCCCAGGAACTGCCTGCGGCTGCCGGCGCGGCGCGGAGCCTCACGCCATGACGCCCGCCACCGCCACGCTTGACGCGGTCGATCGCGCCTTTCTCTGGCATGCCGACCGGGCGCGTCGTCACCCATCGCGGCCGTCGCAGGTGCTTTCCATCGGCGCTGCGGCGGCCGTGAGCGAAGCGATCGCTCCACGGCCGGCAGCGGCTCCGCTGGTGCCCGCCGCCGCCATCCATCCGCAGCCGATCACCGATGACGGCTTGGGCACGCTGGTCGACAGGCTGCTGCGGGTCGTTCCCCACGCCTGGTCGCATCTCGCCAAGCGGGTGGAGGATGCCCACCGCGACGGCGCCGAGGTGATCGCCATCACCGGTGCCCGCCGCGGCGAAGGCCGGACGACGCTGGTCGGGTGCCTGGCTCGGGCGCTCATGGCCCGTGGCCGTCGTGTGGAGTGTCACGACCGCGTGCCCCTGGGAATGGCATCGGCAGGCCCGGAGGGCGGCACCATCGTGCTTGTCGATGTGGGCGTCTGGTTTCCGGGAGGTCCGCTCCGCCGGGCGTGGCTGGAGCGGCAGAGCCTGGGCTGCCATGCCGTCATCCTCGTGCGCAGTGCCGATCAGCCGGCGTGTCCGGCCCGAGCCGTGGCGCTCGAGGCCGTCGGGCTGAAAGTTCTCGGGGAAGTGCTCACCATGACGCCGCCGGCGACGACCGGCATTCGGATCCACTGAAGAGGTGCCGACGATGTCCCGACCGATCGCGACACAAGAGCCCTCCGGGAAGTGTTTGCCGCTCACCGGGCCCCAGGAGGCCGCCGTGGCGAAGTTGGCCTACACGGCCGGGCAGCCGGGCGCGATCGCGCTGCTGTGTGGGCCCGCGGGCGTGGGCAAGACGACGGTGCTTCGTGCGATGGCTGCGGATGGTCTGCCCAAGTCGCAGACCATCCGGCTGATGCCGTGGGCGGACATCCGGGCCGATCGCGGGGATCTGGCTGCCGGACGCATGCGAGCGGCCGCGAGTGACGACGACTCCTTCCCCCACGTCCTGCTCATCGACGATGCGCATCGGGCCGTGGCTGCCGAACTGGTCGAGTTCGTGGAGTTGTGCCGGCGTCGGCATGACGGCATCGCGATCGTGCTGGCCGGTGAGGGCCGACTGCTATCACTTGTTGCCAGTGATGCGAGGCTCGAACAGGCTGTGCGGCTGCGGGCGACGGTGCCCACGTTCACGCTGGCTGAATCGCGTCGGGTGTTCGGCCCTACGCTGGCGTTCAACGCCGCCGAGGCGGATGGAGAAGCCGTGATTCGCACGATCCACGAGATCGCCGGCGGAGTGCCCGCGATCGCGGTGCGGTTGGCCGAGATGCTCGCCATGCTCGCCGCCGCCGATCCGCGGCGTGACCTCACCCCGGACGACGTCGAGGCGATCCACCGACGGCTCTCCCTCAGCGCCGCGTGAGTGGTGAACATCGCGAAGGCCGACCAAAAAAAAAGGTGCCAGCCACGAATGGCACGAAGTTAAGGCTTTAGTCGTTGGCCTGAAAGGGCTTGCATCAACTCGGCCCGTGGTTTGGTCATGGGCGGGTAGTTCTTCGGTCGTCGTTTTCGCACACGCGGTTCATGCCTGTCGGGCCGGAGTGGCAGCACGCGAATCCTCCGCAGCGGCAGGCCCGTTCCGGCAGCCACCAGCCATCGCAGGGCGTCCACGAAGCTGATGCGGT
>JAPLNQ010000137.1:858-5332 GCA_026401075.1 Planctomycetia bacterium | reverse complement strand
CCGGAGCGGCCGCGTAGCCCCGCGTGAAGAGCATCCCGGAGGCGGCCAGCCGGTCGATCGCCGGCGTGCGATAGAACGTGCTGCCGGAGCAGCCCAGATCGTGGGCACCGAGATCGTCAGCTAGAAACACGAGCAGGTTCGGTGGCCGCTTCGCTCCCGCAGCAGCTGGCGGTGTCGCGGCGGCAGCACGCGGCCCCTGCGACGACCCCGGCGGCGACCAGTTTGCGACGAGGCTCTGCGTGAGTTGCCGCACGATCTCTGGCTCGCTGGCGGCGAGGTTCTGCGCTTCGTCAGGGTCGGCGGCCAGATCGAAGAGCTCGACCCCTGCCCCACCCCCGGCCCCAACACCGGTCGTGGCCTCGGTCGTGACAGACGTCGGCACGATCAGCTTCCAGCGGTGCTGGTGCGGCGTCTGCTCGTCGTCGCGGATCGTCCATCGCCAGAGGAGGCTCTTCGACGGATCGTCGAGATCGACGAGCGTGTGCGTGTAGCACTCGCCAAAGATCTGCCGCCGCGCCGCCACGGCCTTGTCGTCGAGCAGGTCGACGCCCGGCAGGCCAGCCGGCGCGGGCACGCCACAGGCCTTCAGCACCGTTGGCATGATGTCGATGGCGCTCGCCAGCGCATCGCTGGAGCCCGGCGGAATGGCGCCCGGCTGGCGGAGCATGATGGGCGTCCGTAGGCCACCCTCGTAGGGGGACAGTTTCGACCGCGGTGCGAACTTCGGCCGGTCGAGGCTCTGGATCCAGCCGTTGTCGGTGACGTAGACCACGAGCGTGTCCCGCGCGAGCTGTTCACGATCGAGGTGGTCGAGCAGGTCGCCAACCGTGCGGTCGAACCGCTCCACGTTGCCCCAGTACCGCGCCACGTGGAGGCTGTCGGTGCGCGATGCGTAGTGATCCACCAACTCCTGCGGCGGATCATGCGGATCGTGCGGCAGCATCGGGGCGTACCAGACGAAGAAGGGCCTGCTGTCGGCGCGGCAGCGGCCGATGAAGTCGTAGACCGGCTGGAGCGACTGCCGGCCGATCGTGAGCCCCTCGTCGCCGTGCCGCTGCCCCTTCGACATCCCTTGAGTGAAGCCGCCGCGGGTAAAGTCTCCCTGCCACCACTTGCCGGTCTGCAGGCTTTCGTAGCCGCGTTCGCCCAGGAGCCGCGGCAGGAGCGGCCATTCCTCGAGGTGCCGGTTCATCGCTTCGCGGCCGGCGGTGAAGGCGGCCCGGCCTTCCGGGCCAGTGCGCGGAATCCGCGGATCCTCGGGCGGATCCTCGGGCGGATCATTGCCGACGATCCGGTGCTCGTGGGGCAGCCGGCCGGTGATGATCGAGGCGAGGCTCGGGCAGCAGAGGCTGCTGGGAACGTGGCCAAACCGGTAGACACGACTCTCCCGCGCCAGCCGGTCGAGGTGCGGCGTGCGGAGGTGCTCATGGCCCATGAAGCCGTAGTCGCGCCAGTGCTGGTCGTCGGAGATGATGAGCACGACGTTCTTGGGTACGGCGGATCGGACGGTCGCCGCACCGACAGCCGGGGGTGCGGCCATCGATTCCCAACCCCATGCTAGGATCGCAGCCCCGGTCACTGCGCCCATGAGCCGACCGAAAAACACCGGCCGCAGCGCTCTTTTGCCAACCATGGTCCGCTCCCAGCGTGTTGGTTCTGGTCGTCTTGTGCAACGCCAGGATAGAGCGCTGCGGAGTATGATTCTGCCCCAGGGGGCACGGGGTTGCCACCCTCTCAAACGCTTCCGACACCGAAAGTATATCTCATGCTCCAATGTCACCCGGCCAGCTCCCACGCTCGGGCCTATACCTTCCGATGGCTCACCAGCACTTCACCAATGCGATTGCGAACATTCCTGCCATGGCTGGCCGTCCTCGTGGTGGGCGTGGCGGCGGGCACGACGGCACATGGCCAGGAGTCAACCGTGCAACGACCATGGATGTTTTCCGAGGCAAAGCTACCGGAAGGTTTTCCGGCGGCAGGACAGGTCAACGAGGTGATCGTGAAGACCTATCCCGCTCATCGCCTGGCGCGGGTGCGGGCCGAGGGGGGCGGCAATGGCATGTTCATGAAGCTCTTCCGCCACATCGAGCGAAACGAGATCGCGATGACGGCGCCGGTGGAGATGTCGTGGCAACAGGCTGCCGGCAAGGAGCCGATCGCGATGGCGTTTCTCTACGCCAAGCCGTCGATCGGCGCAGCGGGCGCCGATCCGGAAGATCAGCGCGTCGTCGTCGAGGACATCCCTGAGATCAAAGTCGTGTCGATCGGCCTCCGCGGCGGCTACGACAAGGCGACGTTCGACCGCGGCGCCACGCGGCTCGAGGCGTGGCTGAAGGAACACCCTGAGTGGAAGGCTGCGGGCGACCTGCGGACGCTCGCCTACAACAGCCCGTTCGTGCCGGGTTTGATGAAGTATTCGGAGGCGCAGATCCCGATCGAGCCGACCGCGGCACCGTGATCACGCCGGGATGGCTCAGCCTGCATCCGCCGCTGTTGGGCCGCACCGGAGGCCCGACTATCATGGTTGAACGTGTCATCCACCGGTCGCCGATGCTGCGGCAACGACTCCCACTCCACCGACACTCTCGAGGACCTTGCCATGTGCCAGCGACACTCCCCCTCCACGCTTCCAGCTCGTGCCGCCTGTCTGGTGATCGCCGCGGTGCTCGCCTGGCTCGCCACCCGATCGGCATCCGTGGCGGCTGAGCCGGAGACGGCAGCTCCCAAGACGCGATGGGAAGCGACGCTTGAAAAGATGCCGGTGACGGGCGCCGCGACTGCGGAGTCTGCCACCACGCCAGCGGCATCGCAGCCGGCTGTCGCGCCGTTTACCGTGCCGGACGGCTTCCAGGTCGAGCGGCTCTTCGTCGTGCCGAAGGACGAGCTCGGCTCGTGGGTCTGCATCGCCACCGATCCCAAGGGCCGGCTCATCGCCAGCGATCAGGGTGACAAGGGCCTCGTGCGGATCACGCCCGCGCCGCTCGACGGCTCGGGGCCGACGGTCATCGAAAAAATTCCGGTGCCGCTCAGTGCAGCGCAGGGTCTGCTCTGGGCCTTCGACAGCCGCTATGTCGTCTGCAACGGCGGCCCCGGCAGCGGGCTCTACCGCGTCACCGACTCTGACAAGGACGACACGCTCGACACGGTCGAGAAGCTCCGCGCATTCAGCGGCGGCGGTGAACACGGTCCGCATGCCATCATGCTCTCTCCCGACGGGACAAAACTCGTCATCATCTGCGGCAACCACACGAAGGTGCCGTTTGAGATCAAGAACCTCACCGAGCCACAAACTCTTGCGGGCATCCGCTCCACGCAGCGGCGGGTGGAACTGCCGCCAGATGGCACGAGCCGCGTGCCGGCCAACTGGGACGAAGACCTGCTCATCCCGCGAATGTGGGACGCCGGCGGCCATGCGGTCGGCATCCTCGCCCCCGGCGGCTACGTCGTCAGCACCGACCCTGATGGCAAACAATGGGAGATTTGGAGCTCGGGCTACCGCAATCCCTACGACATGGCCTTCAACGCCGACGGCGAACTCTTCGTCTACGACGCCGACATGGAATGGGATTTTGGCTCACCGTGGTATCGCCCCACGCGAGTGAACCATGCGACCAGCGGTAGCGAACTCGGCTGGCGCAGCGGCACCGGCAAGTGGCCCGCCTGCTATCCAGACAGTCTGCCGGCCTTGGTCGACATCGGCCCGGGCTCGCCCGTGGGCGCGGCCTTCGGCTATGGCACGAAGTTCCCGGAAAAGTACCAGCGGGCGCTCTACATCTGCGACTGGACGTTCGGCACGATGTATGCCATTCATATCGAGCCCGAGGGCTCGACCTACAAGGGCGTGAAGCAAGAGTTCGTGGCACGCACACCGCTGCCGCTGACGGACATGACCGTCGGCACGGACGGCGCGATCTACTTCACCGTGGGCGGCCGCGGTGGTCAGGGTGAGCTCTACCGCGTCAGCTATGTCGGCCCCGAGTCGACCGCGCTGGTGGATACCCGGCAGCCGGCTTTCGCCAGCGAGCGGAAACTGCGGCACGATCTGGAGGCGTTCCATAAGCCTGCCGCGGATCCTGCTGCCGCGGTCAATCTGGCCCTGCCGCAGTTGTCGAGCCCCGACCGGTTCATCCGCACTGCGGCCCGCGTCGTGCTCGAGCATCAGCCGATCGCCGTCTGGCAGGACAAGGTTCTGGCGGCCCAAGATCCCCGAGCCCGTATCAACGGGGCGATCGCGGTGGCCCATCAGGCCGAGCCGTCGGCTCAAGGGTCCCTGCTCGCCGCACTCGACGGCATCGATCTGGCGGCGCTCGACACGTCGACCAAGATCGATTTGGTGCGGGCATATGAGCTGGCCCTCATTCGCCTGGGCGAGCCTTCGGCCGAGGCGAAGGCCCTGATCGCGGCCCGGTTCGCGCCGCTCTTTCCCTCCGGGTCGTTCGACCTCGACCGTGAGCTGTCGAGCCTGCTGGTG
>JAPLNQ010000137.1:0-836 GCA_026401075.1 Planctomycetia bacterium | reverse complement strand
TGGCTCGGCCGGGTCGACAAACCTCGCGCCCAGTGAAGACGATCTGCGGCAGTTGATCGGCCGCAACGCAGGCTATGGCAACGCCGTGCGGGCCGCGCTCGAGAAACGGTCAGACCTCCTGCAGGTGCACTATGCCTACGCGCTTCGCACCATCACCGAGAAAGACGCCTGGACGCTCGCCGACCGCAAGGGCTACCACGAGTGGTTTCAGCGGGCGCAGCAGTGGGCTGGTGGCAACAGCTTCCGCAAGTTTCTCGTCAACATCGAGAATGAGAGCCTCGCGGGCTATAGCGACACCGAAAAAATGGCGCTCGAAACCCTCGGTGCGAGAAAGCCCTACACGCCACCGCCGCTGCCGAAGCCCGAGGGCCCGGGCCGCCCGTGGACGGTGGAAGAGGTGCTGGCCGCCGCCGGCAAGGAGGGCACCGAGGGCCTGTCGAAGGGCCGCAACTTCGAGCATGGCAAGCGGACGTTCGCCGCCACCCGCTGCATCGTCTGCCATCGCTACGACAGCGACGGCGGTGCCACCGGCCCCGACCTCACGCAGGCGGGCGGCCGGTTTCAACTCAAGGATCTCGTGGAGGCACTGGTGCATCCGAGCAAGGTGGTGTCGGATCAATACAAGGCGAGCATCGTGCAGACGACCCAGGGTAAGGTCTACACCGGCCGGATCGTGAGTGAGTCGCCCGAAACCATCACGATCGTCACCGATCCCGAGGATGCGACAAAGTTCGCCGAGATCAAGCGGTCCGACATCGAGGAGATCCTGCCGTCGAACGAGTCGCTCATGCCCAAGGGCCTGCTCGACCAGTTGAACGAGTCGGAGGTGCTCGACC
>JAPLNQ010000256.1:37210-40854 GCA_026401075.1 Planctomycetia bacterium | reverse complement strand
GAAGAAGAAGGGCCACGGCTGAGCAGGTGGTTGATTGAGTTCTTTCGGGAACTCTTTCAACCATGGCGAAACGATCGTTTCGCCAACCAGCTCCCGTACCTTTTCCGCGTTCAGACGAGAAAGGCCGGCCCGGGCCCTTGGGCGCCCGGGCCGGCCTGATTTTTTCAGTGTACGATTGGGGCATGCCCCAATCGTCACCCCAATCGTTACCCAACAGCCTTTTCCCCAGTCGCGATGCCGCCGCAGCCACGCCGGCCCCCGCCGTGCGGGGAGCCTTTCTGCTGGTGACCTGCCAGGGGGGTGCCGAGGCGAGCCTGTGCGGGCGGCAGGAGGCGGTCCTACCGGCGGTGTCGAAGGCGGCCTGGCGGCGGGGCATGGTGACGTTCCGGCTGGGCGACTTCGATCCGCCCGACGACTTTTTCCCAGACCTTATCTACGCACGGGCGGTGGTCCGCTCGCTGGGGCAGGTGTCAGGGGCGTCGGACCACGAACGCGTTGCGGCGGTGCGGACGCTGGTCACGCATACCGCCTGGGACACCATCCATGTCTGGCACCGCGACCGGCGGCTGGAGTCCCAGACGGATTCACCAGTTGATCCCCTGGCAGTCCGCGCTCTGCTGCTCGAGTCCTACGGCAAACCAGCCTCACTTCCACAGGCGGCCCGTCCAGGCGACCTCGTGCTCAACTGTTTGATCGATGCGGCCGACCGCTGGTGGGTGGGCTGGCATCGCGCCCACACGCCGACGAGCTGCCAGCCCGGCGGCATGCACCAGACAGAGTTGCCGGGAGACAAGGTCTCGCGGGCGTGGCTCAAGCTCGACGAGGCGATCGCGACCTTCGGCGTCGACCTACGGCCGGGCCAGCGGGCCGTCGAACTCGGCGCTTCACCTGGCGGTGCCTGCCAGCGGCTCTTGGAGGCCGGACTCACAGTCGTCGGCATCGATCCGGCCCTCGTCGATGATCGCGTGGCGGCCCAGCCAGGTTTCGAACAGTGGCGGATGCGAGCCCGCGACGTGAAGGTGAAGAACTTCCGCAGCTTCGATTGGATCGTGGCCGACATGAACATCGACCCGCGAAGCACGCTGGAATCAATCGGCAGGATCGTGACGGCCGCCGGCGTGAAGCCAGCCGGCATCATCGCCACGCTCAAGCTGCCCGACTGGTCTCGGGCGAAGGAGCTGCCGGGCTGGCTCGATCAGTTTCGGGCCTGGGGCTTCTCGCCCCGGGCCCGGCAGGTTTCCACTGGCGGCCGCGAGATCTGCGTGGTGGCGATCAAGTCACGCAGGAAGTGATCGCATCATTCTCCCCGCCAGATGTCGGCCGGATGAGTAAGGCTGCCGGAGGTCACGTGCACCCGTCCGGATGACGTGTCGAGCACGAGCGTGCCGTCGGCCGCGATGCCCCGGCAGAGGCCCGTCAGACGTTCGTCCCCGCGAAAGACCGTGACGGGATGACCGTCGAGACCGCACCTCGCACGGTATCGGGCCACGAACGCCTCCGGATCGACGGCCGTCGCCGCCAAGAGCGCGAACAGCCGCGGCAGAAAATCCAGCAGCAGTCGTTCTCGCGGCAGCGGGCTGCCGGTCAGATCGGGAACCGTGACGATCTTTTTATCGAGCGGCGACGGCGCATCCTTGCAGGAGCCCGTGGTGTTCACGCCGATGCCGAAAATGGCCCGGCCACCGGAAGTCGCCTCGACGAGAATGCCGGCCAGCTTCCTCCCATTGGCTTCGATGTCGTTGGGCCACCGCACCAGCGACTCGATCGCGGGCGCGACTGCCGCCAGCGACTCCGCGAGCGCCACGCCGCAGGCCAGCGACCAGACCGCCGGCGGCGCGGGCATGGCCTGGGCCTCTCGTGTGGCATCGACCACCACGCTCACCGCCAAACTGCCGGGAGCCTGCCACCAGCGAGCTCCTCGCTGCCCTCGGCCGAGCGACTGCATGTCGGCGACCACCGCGGCGGGCAGGGGGCAGTCCGCATCCTGCGCGAGCTGTCGCGCCCGCTCCATCGTCGAGCCGACGGCGGCATGGTGCTCGAACGTGGCCAGCCCGGCCCGATCCATGAGCACAGTCGGGTCGATTGGATCAGGAGAGTCGTAGACGTGGTTCATCGTTCACGTGTCCATCAAGCAGCAGTCCGCTGCGGGAGCGGAGGACGTGCCGGTAAAATAGCTGATCTGGCCGGGATGGCATCTCTGCCCCGGCAGTTCGGGCAAGGGCGGCACTCTGGCGGTGACTCGAGGCCGTCCGGCGACTGGCTAGGCCTTGACCCTCCCGCGCCACGCTTGGTACCCCCCTCTGTGCCGCGATCGAGTGCGGCGGGATATTTTGATCCGGCGGGAGAAACCCGCCTGGAGTGGCGTAGGCTGTGCGCACAAAGCTGCTTCTCTTCCTGACGCTGTTGACTGGCACGTGCGTGGCGTGCTGGTGTCAGTCTGCCGCTGCGCAGACCGTCGCTTTGCCGCCGCCCGCCGCGTCGTCGCTCGACCGCATCGCGCAGGCCTCGCCCTACGGCACGCCGATGCCGCCGCCCCCGGCCTGGGACGCCTACGCGCCGCAGGCCGGCCAGGTGTTTCCCGCGCCCGCCTCCGGCATGCCGACACCGTCGACCTGGGCACCCTCGGCCATCAACGGCCAGCCCGGCTATCCGGGCTATTCGACCGCCGCACCGTCGCTGACTCCCACGCAGGGCCCACCAAACATGAGTGGCTCGCTCTTTCCACCTGGCTATCCATCACAGAACTCCTCGTTTCAGCAGACGATGCGGCTCTACCAGGGCGCCCGTGGCAGTTGGGCCTATCTCTTTGGTAACGGTCAGGGAACGAGTGTCGGCGTCAATGAGCTCGACACCACGGCCACGTTCGCCCTGCCGTTCTTCCACAACTCACCGGCGAACTTGAATCACGCGCCGCTCCTGATCACGCCCGGCTTCGGCCTGCAGCTCTGGGACGGTCCGCAGACCACCCCCTCGATGACCGCCGATCTGCCGGGGAGCACCTATGACGTCTTTATCGATACCGCCTGGAATCCGCGATTCACACCGCTCTTCGGCGCCGAACTGGGTGTGCGGGTCGGCATCTACACCAACTGGGACGTCTTTGTCTCGCAGAGCTGGCGACTCATGGGCCGTGCGGTGGGCACGCTGCAGCTCACCCCCACCGTGCAGGCCAAGGCGGGCATCGTCTACCTCGACCGCAACCTCGTGAAGATGCTTCCCGTGCTCGGCTTCACCTGGACGCCCGACGCCGACACCCGATACGACATTCTCTTCCCCACGCCGCGGGTCGCCCGGCGGTTGACGACCATGGCTAATCGCAACATCTGGGGCTATTTCGCCGGCGAGTACGGTGGTGGCGCGTGGACCTTCCGCCGTTCGACCTACAACCCCAACGGCGACAGCATCTCCGCCTTTGACTACAACGACATCCGCGTGACGGCCGGCACGGAGTTCGTGCCGGTCACCGGACACGGCCTCACCGGCAACATGGAGGTGGGCTACGTCTTCGCGCGGCAGCTCTTCTACGTCGATGGCCCGCCTCAGGGGCAGTATCAAGACCTGGACAGCACGCTCATGCTCCGCGTGGGGCTTGCTTATTAGCGTTACAACAAACATGCCGACCCGTGGCGGCAAGTTTTCAACTT
>JAPLNQ010000256.1:33632-37194 GCA_026401075.1 Planctomycetia bacterium | reverse complement strand
CCCTCGGTGCGGGGACGCGGACGCGGGCGCGGCGGCTGGTCGCCGCCCTGGTCCGCGGGGCGTCGAGGTCGCGGTGCCTGCTCCTCGTCGTCGCGGCAGCCGCCCGAGCCGACGACGCGGCCGACAGCGTCATCACGCTGCTGCCGCCGGTCGACCAGGAGGCGCTGAAAGAGATACAGCCGCAGCGGGATCAAACCATCTTCGACCGGATCCGGCTGGCGGCGCTGGGCGACCCGCAGGATCTCACCGAGCCGCTCATGCCCGACGACGTGGCGCCGCCGGGCCAGCCCCGGCAGGAGTTCGAGCCGCCAGCTGGCCGCAAGCTGCCACCCGGTGCCAAGCCCGGCATCCTGCAGCAGGCGCTCTATCAGGTCACCGAACTGCCAAAGCTCGACGCCAGCGGCCTGGGACTCACGACGCTCGAAAAGACGATCACACTCGGCATGCCCTGCCCGACGATCGAGTCGCCGCTGCTCGTCACGGCCGGCTTCGCCGGCACGCTCACCGACATTCCCTCAGGCACCAACATCCCTGGTGAACTCTTCGAGGGCTACATCCAGGCGCGGTGGCTCAAAAAAGTGAGCGACCGGCTCGGCGTCGACCTGGCCGTCTCACCCGGCTGGTACAGCGACTTCAAGAACGACTCTTCGCAGTCGCTGCGTGTCACTGGCCACGGCTTCGGCGCCTGGGAGGCCAACGAAGATCTCCGCGTGGTAGCGGGCGTGATCTACCTCGACCGCTACGACGTCACCCTGCTGCCGGCCGGCGGCCTGCTCTGGACGCCCGCCGACGATAAACGGCTCGAGCTCATCTTCCCGCGGCCGCGGATGGCCTGGCGGATCGCGGAACGGCCGCGGGCAAGCCACTGGCTCTACGTGGCCGCGGAGTTTGGCGGCAACCAGTGGGCCACGCAGTCGGTCACCGGTCCCACGAAGGGCCAAGATCAGATCATGGTGATCCGCGACTACCGGCTCCTGGCCGGCTGGGAGCGGCGGCCTGCCAATCTCGGCCTGTCGTGGAAGCTCGAGGGTGGCTGGGTGACCGGCCGCTCGGTGCAGTATTACCTCACCGACCAGCCCTGGCTCCACCCGTCCGACACGTTCTTGGTCCGCGCAGGCATCTGGTACTAGCGGGCCACCCGAAAAGCGCTGCGTCCCAGTCTTTGGGCATCCTGCGTGGGGAAATCCCATCGCTCAAGCTCCGGGCTTGTATGAACATTCCAATACAAGCCCCCGGCGTCAGCCGGGGGATGAAGGTGGAGATACGGGATACCTCCCCTTTTCAACCCCAGGCATCACCCTTCGGGATCGTCGATGAGTTGTTGCAGCCGCACAGCGTGCTCAGGCACAAGCCGCGGCAGCCATGAGGCGTCGATCAGACCAAGGGAGAGCATGTCGAGAAGATGCGTCTGATCCTTGCGACGGAACGAGTTCAGCTTCATCCGCACGAGGGCTTCGAGTGTCACGATCGCGTAATCATCTGCGACGACGGATTCGGTCACGTCGGCTGTCGGCAGCGGATAGGTCGCCCGCACCTTCTCACCGGCGAAGAGGAGATGGATGGCATCCCGCGGGCTGCCGTTCGGGCCGTCGATGAAGCAGACGACGTCCATCACCGTCGCCTGCACGAAGCCGACCCCTTCGAGGGCCGCCTTCACGGCCGGCAGGTCGCTGCGACGGACGAGGATGTCGACATCCTGCGTGTTCCGTACGGCGGCCCGGTCCACCCGCGCCACCCACGCGGCCACGGCGTTGCCGCCGGCCATGGCATAGGGGATTCCAGCTTTCTCGAGCGCCGCGGTCGCCCGCAGCGCCCGGTCACGGACGGCTTGCACGGCTTCGATCATCCTATCCCAGGAAAACGCACGCAGTTCGACAGCCACAGGATGAACCTTCTTCGACGAACGCACGACGGACTCAGAACGCTTCAATGAGCGATAGCATACTCTAGGGGTAGAAACGAGCTGCGTCTCGTTTTCGCAGGACTGAAGGACCCGACCGTAGGAGTTCGACCCGTGGCCACGAGTTTTTAACTTGTGGAATCGATGCCGCGGCAACGGACAAGTTAAAAACTTGCCGCCACGGTGGGCAGCACATCCCGCGCCGAACACTCCTGGCTGCGTCCCTTTTTCAGTCTGGGCAAGGTGATCCGGTTGGACCGGTGCGGTCGCACCGGTCGTGACGGTTTAACATCGCGTGTCGGGCAATCTGGTTGCTCCGGCTGCGCCTGCCTGCGGACGCTCCATGGACCGCTGCCGAAAGAGATGAAGCGGGCCCTATGGCCCGAAAGGAGGCGATCGATGCGCAAGAGAGCATGTGGTCTAGTCGCGGTGCTCGTGGTGGTCATGGTAGCGGATACCGCTTCGGCCAGGCCATTCGGCCAGATCTGGGAGAAGCGGCGGGCCGAGCTTTATGCCCGGCTCTCGCGGGATGTCTCCGTCCGCGTGCAGTCCCGCGTCAGCGCCGCGAAGACAGAGCTCCAGGACTCTCTCGACACGCGGTTTGCCGAAGAGGCCGCGAAGCTTGAGTCGCAGCTGGCGACCGGCTCGAAGGAACTCGACGACCGCTTCGGCAGCGAGATTCGCACGCTCAACGACTCGTTCGCGGCCGAATCGAAGGCACTTCGCGAGCGGTTCGACCTGCAGCTGCAGGACCTGAAGAAAAAGATCGATGCCGAACTCGCGGAAGCAGGCCGGAAAGCCGCCGAGCAGGCGGTCGCTGAATCGAAACAGGCGGCGGAGAAGGCGGCGGAGCGGGTCGATGTCGAATCGAAAAAAGCCGTGGAGCGGGTCGATGCGACGGCAAAGAGCATCGAGGAGAAGACGGCCGCCGAACTGAAAAAGATCGAGCAGCGGTCGGCGGCGGAACTCGAGAAGGTGATGGCGGCCGCCGAGAAGAAGGTGGACGGCGAAGTCACGAAGCTGAAGGCCCGCCTCGACGAGCAGGTGGCCGGCATCGCCAAGCAGCTCCAAGAGCAGCAGTCCAAAAACGCCACGCCGGTCGAGGCCAAGGACGGCGAGGCGAAGTAGGTCGAACGATGGTTCAAAGGGGCCGCAGCTCTTTTCGATTCCCTCGTCACCCCTTACGCCGGATCGAGCGGGTGCCGCCAACGGAGGCTGGGAAATCGCGCGTAATCGCGATCGGTCGTGATCCACTCCGAGCCAGTTTCGATGGCTAGTGCCGCGTGGTAGGCATCGCTGACGAGGTTGCCGCGGGCCTCAGCCCGTCGGCAGAGATCGAGAAAGAGCTCCCAGTGACGCGGCCCAGGCGCGAGTACGGTGAGCCGCGGGTGATCCCGCAGCATGGTGACATATTCGATCGCCCGAGCGAGCGGCGTCGGCGGATCGAAGACCCGCGGGTGGGTGAGCACCCTCAAGCAGCCGCTCAACACCAGTTCCGACACCGCGCACCCTGAAGGGGAGTCGAGCGTCGCCTCCAGCCAGCGGCGAAACTCGACGTGCCGTGCGGCATCTTCCCGGTGCGCATAGACGAGCACATTGACGTCGAGCAGGATCATCGCCCATCCATGGTGTCGAGCAGGCCGGCGGAATCATCGAGATCGA
>JAPLNQ010000256.1:2969-33624 GCA_026401075.1 Planctomycetia bacterium | reverse complement strand
TGCTGAGGGTACATGACCGCTTGAGCGCTGCCTGACGGGCCTGCCTGAGAAGATTGTCGCCAATGGTGATGGTCGTTCGCATGCATCAAAATGTATGCGTTGTGCATCATGATGTCAAACCTTCTTTCAGGAGTGCCGGTGACCATCCTATCCTTCTGCGGCCCCGCCACTGAGAGGGTAGCTGTTGCCGGCGCGTTCGTGCCGCCCATATCGCCCGTCAAGAATCCCCACACACGCGAGGTCCTCGTCGAGCGTCGGCCAGTGCAGCCCAAAATAGTGAGATCTCAATAGGACCAAGGTCTGCCTCTTCGGCCGACTCCACACGCAGGTTGCCCTTGATCGGAAAACTCATCTCGGGACGGTGCGCACGAGAGCAGTTCCTGGCGGCTATACTTTTACCTCGCGACAGCATGCCAGTTTCGCCGGACGACACGCAACCATGCCTGCGAGCCAAAACCGGGTGCTCCTGCGAGCCATCGCGGCCATCGCGGTCGCCTTCATACACGCGGCGCCGGCCCCGGCGGCCGAGACGAGCCCGGTCGATGCGCGGCCTCCCAACGTGATCGTCATCCTCGCCGACGACGCGGGCTATGGCGACTATTCATTCGTGGGCAACACGAACCTCTCGACGCCAGCGATCGACTCGCTCACGCGGGATGGGGCGGTGCTCTCGCAGTTTTTCGTGCAGCCGGTCTGCTCGCCCACCCGAGCCGAACTGCTCACCGGCCGCTATGCCCCGCGGAGCGGCGTCCGCGGCGTCTCGCTCGGCCAGGAGCGGATGGATCCCGCGGAACGCACGCTGGCCAACGTCCTCCACGATGCCGGCCGCGCCACCGGCTGCTTCGGTAAGTGGCATAACGGAACGCAGTGGCCCTACCACCCACAGGCCCGCGGCTTCGACACCTTCTATGGTTTCACCGAGGGCCACTGGAACAGCTACCACGACGCCCCGATGGAGCACGATGGCCGGTTCGTCCGCGGCAAGGGTTTCATTGTCGACGACATCACCTCTCGTGCGCTCGACTTCGTCAGGGAGTCGCAGGCAGTAGGAAAACCGTTTCTCTGCTACCTCGCGCTGAATACACCACACTCCCCGATGGATGTGCCGAATGACGAGTGGAACCGGTTCCGCGACAAACCGATCGAGCTCCGAGGGCCCGAGGGCGACGGCGAGGACCTGCCGTTCACCCGCGCCGCATTGGCGATGATGGAAAACCTCGACGCGAACGTCGGCCGCGTGCTCGCCGCACTTGACTCGCTCGGCATCGCCGACGACACGATTCTGGTGTTCTTCTCCGACAACGGCCCCAACAGCAGCCGCTGGTGCGGCGGCCTGCGAGGCCGCAAGGGCGGCACCGACGATGGCGGCGTGCGGAGCGTCTGCTGCATTCGCTGGCCGGGACGGATCAGGCCCGGCACCCGCATCCCTCAGCTCGCCGGTGCGATCGATCTGTTGCCCACGCTCGCGGGCCTGGCCGGCGTCGCACTCGGCCCGACACAACCGCTCGATGGGATTGATCTCGCGCCGCTCTTGCTCGGCACGGCCGCCGCGGAGTCGGTTGCGAAGCAGGCCGCAGCCCGCACGATCGTCGCGACCTTCGGCGGCAAGGTGAGCGTCCGCAGCCAGACACACCGACTCGATGCTGACGGGAGGCTGTACGACGTGACGGCCGATGCCGGCCAGACCCGCGACCTCGCCACCGTGCTGCCCGAAGAGGCCGCGCGGCTCGGGGCCCTCGCTGCCGCCTGGCGGCGCGATGTGCTCAATGCCGTGCCGCCGCCAAAAGAGGAACGGTTCCCGGTGGGCTGTCCCGGAGCGGCCCGCACGGAGCTGCCCGCGCGGGACGGCGTGCCGCACGGTGGCATCACCCGCAGTTCGAAGGCTCCCAACTGCTCCTCTTTCACAAACTGGAAAACGACTGACGACTCGATCACGTGGACGGTCGACGTGCTCACGGCGGGCAGCTACGACGCGGTGCTCTGGTACACCTGCCCCGAGGCCGACGCGGGCTCAACGGTGACGCTCGCCTGCGGCCCAGCATCTACACCGGCCACCATTCACCCCGGCTGGGATCCGCCGCTCTTTCCCCACAACGACCGCGTGCCCCGCAAGGGGGAGGGATTCGAAAAGGAATTTCGGCCACTCACGCTTGGCCGGATCGAACTCGCCGCGGGCCACGCCACGCTCACGCTCCGCGCCACGGCGATTCCCGGCGGCAGCGTCGCCGACGTCCGGCGGCTCGTCCTCATGCCGAGCAAGCGATAAGCGTCCGTAGGTGTCGTCGGCCACGACCAAAACGCCTACAGTGATAATGGAGTCCGTGTGGCCGAAGGAGAATCGAACGAGATGGAACCCACCATGGAATCCCGAGCGACCCACGCCCGCAAGGAATACGAGCAGGGTGCGCTCGACGAAGCCACGGTCGAGCACGACCCGATCAGGCAGTTCTCGATCTGGTACGACGCCGCCGTGGCCGCCGGGGTGCCAGAGCCCGAGGCGATGACGCTCTCCACCGCCACGCCCGACGGCCATCCCTCGGCCCGCATCGTGCTCTTGCGGGGTTTCGACGCCCGCGGCTTCTGCTTCTACACGAACTACGAGAGCCGTAAGGGCCGGGAGCTGACCGACAATCCCCACGCCGCGCTGACCTTCCACTGGACGGGGCTCGAACGGCAGGTGCGGATCGAGGGACGCGTGGAGCGGACGACCGCGGCTGAGAGTGACGCCTATTTTCACAGTCGGCCAAGCACGTCGCGGATTGGCGCCTGGGGCTCGCCTCAGAGCGGGGTCATCCCTGACCGCGACACACTCGAACAACTCTTCTCCCGCTTCCGTGCGGAGCACCCCGACGACGCGGCGATCCCGCGGCCAGACCACTGGGGCGGCTTTCGACTCATCCCCGAACGGATCGAGTTCTGGCAGGGCCGTCCGAGCCGGCTCCACGACCGGCTCCGCTTCCGCCGCGACGCTGCGGGCCCTTGGATCACGGAACGGCTCGCTCCGTGACGGAGCCCGGGCTATTCTGGAGCGATCCTGCCGGACAGCCCCCTCTCCCTCGTACTCGCTTGGAAATCGCCCCTATGAAACTGTTCACCATGCTGCCTGTGTTGTTCCTGTCGCTGTGCGGAGCCATCCTCGTGCCGGCTGAGTGCCGTGCCGAGCCGGCCGTCAAAACAGGCGAGAAGATCGCGTTTCTCGGCGACTCGATCACGCAGGGCGGCGCGAACAACGCGTCTGGCTATGTGCGGCTGGTGATCAGCGGTCTGGAGGCCAACGGGATTAAGGCGACAATGATTCCCGCCGGTATCAGCGGCCACAAATCAAACCAGATGCTGGAACGACTCGACAAGGACGTGATCAGCAAGAAGCCCGACTGGATGACCCTCAGCTGCGGCGTGAACGACGTCTGGCACGGCGCGAACGGCGTCCCCCTTGATGCCTACAAGAAGAACATCACCGCCATCGTCGACCGGGCCCAGGCCGCCGGCATCAAGGTGATGATCCTGACCGCCACGATGATTCGCGAGGATGCAACCAACAGTGAGAACCAGCAGCTCGCACCCTACAACACCTTTTTGCGAACACTGGCGGCGGAAAAGAAATGCCTGCTCGCCGACCTCGATGCCGACATGCATGCCGCACTCAAGCCCGGCCCTCATCACGACCACCAGCTCACCTCCGACGGGGTCCACATGAATCCGCTCGGGGATCGGATGATGGCCCGCGGCATCCTGAAAGCCTTCGGCCTCTCCGACTCCGAGTTGAAAACCGCCAACGACTTCTGGTTGAACGCCCCCAATACCTGCGAGGTGGGCGGCAAGACGAAGCTCACGCTGCGGCAGTACGAGCAGCTCCGTCAGCTCGCCGCCGCACGCGGCAGTTCGGTCGGCAACCTCATGCAGGACGAAACAGCGAAAGCGATCGACACGCTGTTGAAGACCGCTCCCTGATCGACCGCTATCAAAGACAGTTGGGACACGATCCCGCTGAAATGGAGATACCGCATGTCCGACACGCCGCTCGAACTCTCCGCCACCGAGGCCAAACGGCTCCTCTGGGAGGCGCACCCGGGCGAGATGCTCTTGCTCGATTGCCGCACGCCCGAAGAGTATGCGACGGCGAAGATCGCCGGGGCGTTGCTCCTGCCGATGCAGGAACTGCCCGAGCGCATCGGTGAACTGGAGGCGTGGAAGTCGAAGCCGATCATCGTCCATTGCCACCATGGTGTCCGCAGCCTGCGGGTCACCCACTGGCTCCGCGAACGCGGCTTCGCCGCCGTTTCGAGCATGCAGGGCGGCATCGACGCCTGGAGCACCGACGTCGACAAGAGTGTGCCGCGATACTGATCGCGGCTGATCCCTCTGCCACCGCCGACCCGCGTCATGCCTCTCCCCCGCCACCTCCGCACGGCCTTCACCGTCTGCTTCTGGGCGTATGGTCTCGTCCTCCTGATCGCCACGCATGCGCCAGTCGATGAGGTGCAGTTCATTGTGCAGGCCGCCGACTATGGCCTACTCGATCCTGACAAGCTGCTGCACATGGCAGCCTACGGGGTGCTCGGCCTGCTCGCGGCCCTCGCCTACGGCGGCCGGTGGCAGACCACGTCGTCCGCTGCGATCGCGCTGTATGTCCTGCTCGCCGCCTGGGGCATCGTGGACGAGTTGACGCAGCCGCTCTTCGGTCGGTTGGCCGATGCGAGCGACTGGGTCTGGGATCTCATCGGCGGCGGGATCGGCCTGGCGGCTGGGCTCGCCACATCCCGCTGGCTCGCGCGGGACTAATTGACGACCTACAGGGCGTCTTCGGTCCGCAGCGTGACCTCGATCAGCCGCTCGAGTGCTTGCGCCGGGGATTCGTGCGGGAAATTGCTCAGCACCACTTCCTTGGCGTAGAGCTTGCCGATATACCGCCGGTGCTTGCCGACCGAGGATTTACTGGCCAGAAAATCGCGGTGCGACGAATTGATGATGATCTCGTTGGCCTTGCCGTCATACCGCGACCGCCACGGCTGGCCGTGCTCCGGCTCCAGGCGATACGACGGCAGGCCGCGGCCCCCCGGCCCATTCCCATCGGCCGCATCGTCGTCGAGGAATTTCACGGTCACCCGGTCCGAGATCTCGAGAGCATGCCTCGCTTCCGACGCCGCAGCATCGCCGGTGACGGCACCCCACGAGTTCGCAGCGACAGCGGCGCTGGCGCCGTGTGCACCATCGGCTTCCCGCGCGACCACCTCGACCGTCATCACGCCGATCGCGTCTGCCGTCACCTGGCACGTGGCCGCATCGGCATCGGCATCGAGTCGGCCACTTCCCTCGACCACCCGCCACGCAAACAGCACTCCCTCCGGGATCGCTATGCCGAGCGCGTCGCGGGCAACTGCCGTCAGTTGGCACGTGCCGCCCGGCGGCCGCCGCGGATGCCGGGGGGTGATCCGCACGCTGTGCAACGGGCCGGGATCGAGCGGCAGAAGTGGCGGGGCGGCCGATGGGGCTTGACCGGCCACCCGGATGGAGTCGTCTGGCTCGCCAGGCAACGACTCACCGCGAACGCCGGGACGATTGCCGAGCGCCGGCGCCAGAGTGGGGATGTCAAAAAAGATGTAGTCGGCCGAGGGCAGGTCGGAGAGCGCGGTCACAAATGCCTTGTGCACCTGCTTGAGAATCTGCCGGCTGGCCCGGTCGGTCTCCGCCTGCTCCCGCTGATCGAGCGCCACGAGAATCTCCGGCTCGAGCGCCGTGGCAGCCGCGACGAACGCATCGAACGCATCGTCGGCGACGATCCCTGAACGGGTGCCGGGGGCGAGGGTGAGCGGATCAAAATCGAGCAGACCCTCGAGGCGTCCGTCATTCCAGGGCGCATGCTGGAAGGGGAGCAGTTCGCAGACATCCCTGAGCACCCGCGTGCCGTCTTTGCACAGCGCGATTGCCGCATCGGGCTGGCTCGACTCGCACCGCATGTAAAGTTCCACCTGCACGTCGCCAAGCGGCGTCTTGCACCGCCGCGGAATCTCCAGCCGGTCGCCGTCGAACTCCCGCGGCGTCACAACCTGCTCGCTCCGCGACACCCGGTCGACCACCTCGATCTTCACACCCGTCTTGCGGATTCGATCACGGAGTTCGGCGGAGAGATAGCGGGCCACTTTTTCGCCCGTCACGAGTTTCTTCGTGGCCTCGAGCAGCGGGCCGACGATCACCCGCGTGCCGCCGGTGGGCAACTGGCCGCGGACCGGACGGATCGTGTAGGTGCGACCGCCCCGCGTCAGTTCCAGTTCGTGGAGCACGCCTGTCGGACCGCCGGCGATCATCCGCAACTCGCTGCCGAGGCTCCAGAAGCTGAGCAGGCCGATGCCGAATTCACCATGCACGCCCTGGCGGTGCTGGGCGTCGAGATGCCGCTTCATCGAGTCGCACAGATGGGTGGCGATTCGGAGGAAGTCGGGGTTGCCATCCTCATCTGGGGCGACGCCCCGGCCATTGTCGACGACCTCCAGATAAACGTCGCCCTTGTGCCGCCGGCGGAGGATGTGGACATGCGTGGCGCCAGCATCGATCGCATTTTCGGTCAGTTCGCAGATCGCCTTGAGCGGGTGGGTCTGCGAATGCGCGATGATGTTGATCGCGTTCCACTGGTCGCCGATCTGGAGCGTGCCGGTGGTCGTTTGCGGCTTGGCCGCGGAAGAGCGGGGCATGGGCGGGCACGTCACAAAAGGATGGGAAGGCTGGCATTTGAGTCAGCGCATCCTCGCCCCCGACAGTCAGCTTCGCAAGGGCCACGCTCACTCACAGTTCCCGCAGGTGCCTTTGAGCAGCACCTCGGTCACCGCAGGGATTCCCTGACGCTTGTCGGCACCGCGCGCCCCCTTTTTCCCCGTCTTTGTGCCTGCGAGGCCGTCAGCGGCCGCTACGGGAGTGTCGGCACGCGGCCGCTGGGTGATCGCGACAGTCACATCATCGAGGCACGACACCTCACCACAGCTGGTGCAGACAAAGTGCGGATGATCCCCGCCGTGGCCATGGCCATCGCCACCTCCATGTCGCTTCGCCTCGAACCGCCAGACATGGTCTCCCAGATCGACCCGCGTCACGAGCTTCGCCTCGGTGAGCTCGGTGAGATTGCGGTAGATCGTCGCCCGGTCGAAGCCGCGATGGTCGAGCGTTGCAGACACCTCCGCGTGCGTCTGAGGCCCAGAGGCATTGAGCATCTGCTCGAGCACGGCCAGCCGGGCTGCAGTGCACCGCAACCCAGCCCCGCGGACGAGGCTCTTCAGCGTATCGATCGATCCAGGTTCGGGCTTACTCACGAGGCGCATTGTAACTGGAAAACAGGGTCGAAGGCATTCCCGAACCGTATCCCCCGGCTCACGCCGGGGGCTTGTATGAAATTCACGCTATCCGCCAATTCAAGCCCTGAGCGTCAGCGACGGGATCTCGAAATGACTACACCACCGCCACGGCAGCCGCCGCCAGGTGCTCCACGATCGCCGCCATAAAGGCTGGCAGGTCGGCCGGTTTGCGACTGGAGACAAAGTGGCGATCGACGACCACAGGCGAGTCTTCCCAGATCGCACCGGCATTTATCAGGTCGTCCTTGATGCCGGGGCTGCCGGTCACCCGCACGCCGCGATAGACCCCCGCCGAAATGGCAATCCAGCCGCCGTGGCAGATGGCCGCCACGAGCTTGCCGCGGGCGGCACACTCCCGCACGACTTCGAGCACCTTCTCGTCGCGGCGGAGCTTGTCGGGCATCCAGCCGCCGGGGAGCACGATGCCCTGAAAGTCGCTCGCCTCCATGTCGCTGATCGCGGCGTCGCTCGTGCACGGATAGCCGTTTTTTCCGACATACGTGCGGCCCTGCAGCGAGCCGGCCACGGTGACATGGGCCCCTGCCTCCTCCAGGCGGAGCTTGGGATACCAGAGTTCCAGATCCTCGTAGTCGTCACCGACGAGCACGAGAATGCGGCCGCCATCGAGCGACCGCGGGGCAACGCTGTGGGGATGCATGATGGGATCTCCTCTAGAAAAGGAAGGGCTGTGGAGGCGCGGTGAGCGGTGCGGGCGAAGTCTAGCGGAGTCCACCTGCCGCGGGGCTGCGGGCCAGCCACTCCCCTGCCTGCCTACCGGCATGGCCAGGGACTGGAGCAGTCCGGTTCCGCCGCCTCACAACCACCCCCACAGTGGGTGGTTCCCGCTATTTTGTCTGGCGGGGTTCCGGCGTCCTCCAAAGCCCCATTTCTAGGGCCAATTCCACTCCCCAAAAAAAGTCGCTTGACGCATAAAACACTCACACTATATTCACGCCCCGGCCCACAGGAAGTGGTCACCACCGCCTCTACCACTACATCTTGCGATAGCATGCAGAAGGAACTGCTTTCTCGTCGTCGCGATCCCAGCCCTGTAATCCGGGGCCTGCCCACCGGTTGATCGGTTCAGAATCGCCCCTCCGCTGGCCGATACTGGCTGGTAAGTTATCTATACGGAAGTATACTTTAGACACCTGTCCCCTTTTCCCGTCAGGAGCCCCTTTCACATGGCTGCATTCGACGCCTCCGCCACGCTCGCCGGTTCCGCTACCGCCACCGGACAGCTTCGGTCCGACCCATCTCATGACGGCCGGCAGGAGGATCGGACGCCCCTGGAGATGCACCCCACCTTCTGCCCCCTCGACGCCGAAAGCCCGTTTGACACCACCGAATGGGAGCTCCGTACGGCCGCCATCAAGGGGGAAGACGGCAAGGTGCTCTTTGAGCAGCCGGCCTGCGAAATTCCCGCCGCCTGGAGCCAGTTGGCGACCAACGTCGTGGTCAGCAAGTATTTTTACGGCGAAATCCACACGCCCGAGCGCGAGCACTCCGTGAAGCAGCTCGTGCACCGCGTGGCCCGCACGATCGCCGACTGGGGCATCGCCGACGGCTACTTCAAAACGCGGCAGGACGGCGAGAACTTCTACCGCGATCTCTCCTGGCTCTGCGTGCACCAGCACGGTGCCTTCAATTCGCCCGTCTGGTTCAACGTCGGCCTGTTCCACCAGTATGCCGTGAAGGGGGCCCCCTGCAACTGGCGGTGGGACGAGGCCAAGCGCGACGTCGTCGTACCCGACAACCCCTACGAATACCCCCAGGGCAGTGCCTGCTTCATCCAGAGCGTCAAGGACAACATGGAAGACATCATGGAGCTCGCACGGAGCGAGGCCATGCTCTTCAAGTTCGGCTCCGGCACCGGCACCGACCTCTCCACGCTCCGCAGTCAGCGGGAGAAACTCGCCGGCGGCGGCAAGCCCTCCGGCCCGCTCTCCTTCATGCGGGTCTACGACCAGGTGGCCGCGGTGGTGAAGAGCGGCGGCAAGACCCGCCGCGCCGCCAAGATGCAGTCGCTGAAGGTGACGCATCCCGACATCATGGAATTCATCGAGTGCAAGGCGAAGGAAGAGAACAAGGCCCGCGTGCTCATCGAGAAGGGGGGCTACGACTCCAACTTCAATGGTGAAGCCTACAGCTCGATCCTCTTCCAGAACGCAAACCTCTCCGTACGACTCACCGACGACTTCATGGAGGCCGCCGACCGCGACGACACCTGGACCACCCGCTGGGTGACCGACCCGTCGAAGGCCGGCCCGAGCATGAAGGCCCGCGACGTGATGAAGCGGATGAGCGAGTGCGCCTGGCAGTGCGGCGACCCTGGCGTGCAGTACGACACGACGATCAACCGCTGGCACACCTGCCCCAACTCGGGGCGGATCAACGCCAGCAACCCGTGCTCTGAATACATGTTCCTGGACGACACGGCCTGCAACTTGGCCAGCATCAACCTGATGAAGTTCCGCAAGCCCGACGGGGTGTTCGACGTCGAGCGGTTTACCGCCGCCTGCCGGATCTTCTTGGTTGCCCAGGAGATTCTGGTTGACCATGCCAGCTATCCGACGGCACGCATCGCCCGCAACAGCCACATGTTCCGGCCGTTGGGCCTGGGCTACTCAAACATCGGCAGTCTGCTGATGGCCGATGGCCTGGCCTACGACAGCGATGCCGGTCGCGGACTCTGTGGGGCGATCACGGCGATCCTGCACGGATCGGCCAACCGCACGAGCGCTGAACTCGCCGCCGCGGTCGGACCCTTTGAGGGCTTCGCCGCCAACCGCGAGCCGATGCTGAACGTGATGCAGATGCACCGCGCGGCCGTCGACACCATCGACGCCTCCTGCCCGCAGTATCTCCGCGATGCCGCCCGGAAGATCTGGGACGAGGTGCTGGCCGGCGGACGGAGCCACGGCTACCGCAACGCCCAGGCCACCGTGCTGGCCCCGACCGGCACGATCTCGTTCCTGATGGACTGCGACACCACCGGTGTCGAGCCCGACATCGCGCTTGTGAAATACAAGCAATTGGCCGGCGGCGGCATGCTCAAAATCGTCAACCAGACAGTGCCGCTGGCGCTTCGCACGCTCGGCTACGACGGTCCGGCGGTCGAGGCAATCCTGTCTTTCGTCGACAAGAACGACACGATCGAGGGTGCCCCGGGGCTCAAGGACCAGCACCTGTCGGTGTTTGACTGTGCGTTCAAGCCGCGGCTGGGCGTTCGCAGCATCGCCTGGGAGGCGCATGTGAAGATGATGGCGGCGGCACAGCCCTTCATCTCCGGGGCCATCTCCAAGACGGTGAACATGCCCCGGGAAACGACGCCGGCCGACATCGCCGGCGCCTACATGGAAGGCTGGCGGCAAGGTCTCAAGGCCCTGGCGATCTACCGCGACGGGTCCAAGGAGAGCCAGCCACTCAACACGAGTTCTGAGTCCGACAAAGCGGCCGACAAGAATGCGGCGAAGGCGATTGCCTCGCCACGCCGGGAACGGCTGCCCGACACGCGGCGGAGCGTCACCCACAAGTTCAACGTGGGTGGCCACGAGGGCTACATCACCGTCGGCCTCTACGATGACGGCCGGCCGGGAGAGCTGTTCATCACGATGGCCAAGGAGGGCAGCACGATCGGCGGCCTGATGGACGCCTTCGGCACGGCGGTCTCAATGAGCCTGCAGTACGGTGTGCCGCTGGAGGTGTATGTGAAGAAGTTCTCACACACCCGCTTCGAGCCGTGGGGCTACACGAAGAATCCTGATATCCCGGTGGCGAAGAGCCTGGTCGACTATCTGTTCCGCTGGATGGGCACGGAGTTCATCGCCGGCTATCGAGAGGCCAATCGGCCGGGCGGAGGGTACACCGCTGCCGGAGGCGAGGAAGCCTCCTCGGGCGACGATACGGAAACAGAGCGCAAGCCCGCCGCCACGACGGCGCACGGGCTGGCCGATGAGCAAGGAAAAGCCCGCACCAATGGCGAAGCGACCAGCCGAAGCGACCAGCAGCCGGAGCCAGCCCACGTCGGGTACCAACGGCCACGCCACGGCGGCGGCGCCCGTGAAGCCGGCCGTCTTAGCCGACAAGAACGCAGCGCTCCTCGAGCGGGCGGGCCTCAAGATGGCGGTCGATCCGGCCGGCAGTCCGGCCGACCGGCAGAGCCAGTTTGCCAAGTTCCAGATCGACGCCCCGGCGTGCGACAACTGCGGATCGATCACGGTCCGCAACGGCAACTGCTACCTCTGTCACAACTGCGGCAACAGCATGGGGTGCTCGTGAGTGGGTGCTAAGCCTACGAACGAACGACCAACGCCTACTAACGATTAGAACGACGGTAACGGCTGGAGGGTGGTGCCAGGATTCGTCTGGAGGACGGGACGCCGTCAGGACGAAGCTATGGTCACTGACATTCGACCTGTTTCCGCGTTCCGTCGGAGGTGCCAAACCCAACGCGTTGGTCCGGATCCTCGAAAAGCACGTACCCGCCGGCAGCGATGCCACCGGAGTGCGGCCGATCCGCATCAGTTTCGCAACTACCTACCCCGTTCGCAGGCGGACAACAGGTTCGATACACCGAAAGGCCGTGGCAGAGAAATCTGCCGCGGCCTTTCGCTTTTCCCCATCGCCTCCACGCCGATTGCGGCCCTGCCGGCGGCCGTTTGCCCGAGCGAACCTACGCAATTAGCATAGGGACCAGGGTCGTCACCGCGGTGGTGGCGTCCCGGGAATCTTCCTGCTCCTGCGTGTGAGGTGATGCGTGCGACGGTCGATGCGTTCCATGATCGTGGCCCTGCTGTGCCTGACCCTGTCTGTCGACTCGGCGAAGGCCTGCTGGTGGCTGCGGCAGCACCGCAGCCGCGCCCAGGCCTGCCGCCCTGTGGCCTGCCGTTCCGCGGCTCAGCCGCCGTGCGGTGTCGTGTCAGACGCACCTGTGGCCTACGAGGCGATCTTCGTGGACGATCAGTCCGACTGCCTCTGTAGCGGAGTTCCCGCAGAGCATGCGACTGGTGATCACGACGCCGTGAATCATGAGACGGGCGAGCAGGTGATTGATATTCGCGCGGGCGAAGCAGAAGCATCAGTGGTGGAGCAGGGTGTGGTCGTTCATGGTCCGACGATCGTGGTTGATGCCGCCCCAGCACAACCCGCCCCCGCCGCAGCCCAGCCGATGCCGATTGCAGCGACTGGCCCGAGCGTATTGCTCAAGCCAACGCCTGCCGAGGAGCCGATCCCCGATCTCAAGCCCGCCATCGCGCCCCAGTCAACGGTGGCGCCGGCGTCGAACGAACAGCCCATGCCCGAGCCGGCGGCGGCCTTGGGAAAGCCGGGCGAGGCGGATCAGCCTGTCGCACCCGCCGCACCGATGCCGGCGGCCGTGGAAGACCTGGCCGGCGGGCCTGAGGTGAAGCTCCCTCAACAAGCGCCCAAAGAGCCGAATCTGTTCGATCTCTACAGCGACGAAACGGATGACGAGGCTGCTCCCAGCGAGGAGCCTCCCGCCGACAGCCGGCCAGAGACGACCGACGACGACGCCGGCGAACCTGCCGAGGATGCCGCGGCCGAGACGACTCCGGCCGCTGAGGCTGAGATGACCGAAGACGAAGCCGAAGACGAAGCCGAAGCCGAAGCCGAGGCCGAGGCCGAGCAGGCAGAGGCCGACCCGGCCGAGGCTGCTGTGACCGTGCCAGACGAGCCGATGCGGCGCTGGTCCAACGACAGCAACACGCACCACACCCAGGGCTGGCTTGTCGAAGTGCGGGCCGACCGAGTACGGATCCTGAAGGTGAATGGCCGCCACACGACCGTGCTGACCGAGTCGCTCTCCGCCGCAGACCGCGACTACGTCTCGGCAGTCGGCGACCGACTGGCGGCCCAACAGCAGGGCACCAGCCCCGCCCCGATGGCCACGGCCGGTCTGTAGTGGGGACAAGTTTTTAACTTGTCCGTGCCCCGGCATCGATTTCCTCGCTCGCGCGTCGGGCTTGGATGGGAACCCTCCTCCATCCAAGCCCGCAGCGCAAGCAAGGGAGTCCGCGATCCAGCACCCAGAAGTCAGGCCCAGATTCCCTCGCTTGCGCGTCGGGCTTGCATGGGAAAGGCCCCGTGGCTGTGACCGCTCCGCGATCACGGCTCGTCGAGCACCGCCACGGTCTCGAAGGCCTTGCCTTCGAGCATCTCGAGTGACGCCCCGCCGCCGGTCGAAACATGGCTCACCCGGTCGGCGTAGCCCAACTGCTCGACCGCCGCGGCGGAATCACCGCCGCCGATGATCGTGATCCCGCCCGCCGCGGTCGCCGCCGCCACGGCATCGGCCACGGCCTTCGTGCCCGCGTCGAAGGGGGGCATCTCAAACACACCCATCGGCCCGTTCCACACCACCGTGCCGGCCGAGCGGACGATCTCCGCATACTGCTTCGCCGTCTCTGGGCCGATGTCGAGCCCCTCGAAGCCGTCCGGAATCTCGCCGGCCTTCACGATCTTCTTGTTGGCACTGGAAGAAAAATCGTCGGCACAGTGCGTGTCGACCGGCAGCACGAGCTTCGAGCCGGCCTTCGCGATCAGTTCCTTCGCCAGGTCGAGCTTGTCCTTCTCGACGAGCGATTTTCCGGTCTTGCCACCTTGGGCCAGCGAGAATGTGTAGGCCATCGCACCACCGATCAGCACGTGGTCGCAGATCGAGAGCAGGTTTGTGATCACCGCGATCTTGTCCGACACCTTCTTGCCGCCGAGGATCGCCACGAACGGCCGCTTCGGCTGGGCGATCGCATCGGAGAGATACTGAATCTCCTTCTCGACCAGGAAGCCGCTCACGGCCGCCTTGCCGCTGGCCTTCATCGCCACGGGCACCGCATACATGCTCGCCTCAGTGCGGTGGCAGGTGCCGAAGGCATCGTTGACGTAGGCATCGGCCACGCTGGCGAGCCCGTCGACGTAGGCCTTGTCGTCACCCTTCTTCTCTCCCTTGTTAAACCGCACGTTCTCGAGCACGAGCACGCCGCCGGCCGGCAGGGCCTTCGCCTTGGCGTGGGAGTCGGGGCCTCCGGTGTCACTAGCGAGCGCCACGGGCTTGCCCAAGAGTTCGCCGAGCCGCTTGGCGACAGGGGCGAGTGAAAACTCCGCCTCGAATCCCTTGCCGGCGGGCCGGCCGAGGTGCGACATGAGGATCGCCCGGCCGCCGCGGTCGACGATCGACTTGATCGTGGGGAGGGCCATGCGGATCCGCCGGTCGTCGGTGATCGCCCCGGCGTCATCCTGCGGGACGTTGAAGTCGACGCGGACGAGGATGGTCTTGCCCTGGGGATCGATGCTGGCGACGGATTTCTTGGCCATGGTGGAAGTGCTCCTGCTCGGGTGTGGCTAGGTCTGTCGGAGGTGTCGGGAATCTCAAGCGGCCGCCCGCTACCAATAGGCTCGCGGAGCCGTATTCGACCCGCACCCAGCCGACCATGCAACCGGTGACGCCACGGTTTCCCTGGCCCTTCGGATCGCGTTGAACGACGTCCGTTGACAACCGCATGCACAGAGGTACACACTTTTATTCAATAGATATGGAGAATAGCACCATGACAGCAACCGAACTGCGCCGCGAAATCAAAAAAATTGTTGACCAACTGCCACCTGACCGGCTGGCGTCGTTGGCTGACTATGTGCACTTTTTGGGTCGACCTCCCCTGCCACGTCGCATCAAGGCTGCCGAGAAGGCCGTCGCTGCTGGCCGCGGCGTGAACTGGCGCAAGATTCGTTCCGATGTTTGAAGTCATCCTGTCGCCTGAGGCACAGCATTTTTATGCCGTGATCGTGCTGACGATCGCTCACCGCAGCGAGGTCTACGAGTAGCTTCGCAACCACGATTCCGTCCTTGTGGGCTCAATCAGCGGCCGGATTACGGAGCCGTGGTCCGATCCGTCGACACGCTCACGCTGAAGTCGTCGACGACGGCAAAGGCTTGTGTGCCCTTGTATGCCTCTGCATAGGTCTGCAGCTGCAGTCGCGGCCGCGGCGCGAGCTCGAACCGCCGCGCGGTCGCGATCTCCTTGCCGTTGACCATCACCGTGCAGACGGTGCCGCCATGCAGCACATGGCCTTGCGGCGTATCGTCGATCGTGACCACCACCTGGAAAGGGCCGACCGCCGGTTCGCCCCGGGCAAACACGTAGCCCTGGTCGGCCGGCTCGCCGTCAACCCGGAACCCGACCTGCCAATCGGGTGAGATCAGCACCGCGCACGCCGCGCTTGAGTCAAACGCACGTGGCAGCTCACCGGTGCCGTCGTCGACCACAAGCGCCAGCCAGCGCTGTGATTCGTTGGTGCCCTCCTCCGGCAGCGTCACCTTGAAGGAGATCGTAGACCGCCGGCCGGTGAGCGCTGACCAATCGTGGTCGAGAACCGACCGTACAAACGGCTCCTTGCGTCCCGACGGCGCGGCGATCGGGATCCAGAATGCCCCGTCGCGGACTTCGCTACTGTAGCCTTCGTCATGGTCGATCCACCGCAGAGGCTTCGGCTCACCGCCACCAAAATGATCGATGACGAGCGGCTGCTGCGTCCGCACGGGGGCGGGTTCGGCTGCCGCCAGCCGTGAGCCAAACCCCTGCGTCATCCGCAGCGGAGCATCATGATGGGCCCGCGTGTGGCCGCTGGCGACATCGACCTCGCCATCGATCACGAACACATCGGTCCGCCCGGTGGCATCGACGCCCACGGTGAACTCGGTGCCGAGGTCGATGATTTCACCCGATGGCGAGACGACGGTGAACCCGTGGGCCGACGGTGGCACATACGGCGTGATCCGGCCACTTCGCAAAAAGACGCGGTCGGCCGAGAGGATCTCGATCTCGGTTGGGGCATGGATCGCGACGATCGCACCCGAGGCAAACGTGATCTGGGCGGAGCCCTCCGCCAGCCGCAGCGGGCCGCTGGCGACATGGTTGCCCTGGCCGTCGAACGGCTCCCCATCCCAGCGGGCGTTCTCGTCGTCGGTGAGCGTGGCCACCTGCTCGCCAGCCGGCATGACGACGCGGATAACCTGCCGCGACGGCTCGCGCTGGCTGAATAGCCACGTGGGCAGGGCCATGATCACAAGTGCCGCCAGCAGCCCGGCAGCCACCGCCATCGGCATGGGCATCGCAAACCGGCTCGCCCGAACCGGCTCTGGTGGAATCTGTGCCACGCTGGCATCACCACCGGCCAACTCCCAGGCGAGAATCGACTCGGCCCGCATGAACCCACGGAAGGCGTCGCGGGCCGCGGGGTCGGCGAGGAGCCGGTGCTCAAGGTCGGCCTGCCCATCGGCAGAGAGAACGCCGTCCACGAGCGCGGAGGCCAGCCGCAGAACCTCGGCGCGGTCCGCGGAGGCAGCGGCTGGCTGGGCGTCGTCATGCGCTGGCGTGGTCATAACAATGAGCTGTTCTTAAATGGGATTCGTGGGCGGGAGTCTTAAGCAGGGTTTTGGGTGGGATTCGTCGGCGGTCGTCGGTGGCGTGATCAGCCGCTGGGTTCGACGAGTTTGCGTTCCACGCATTCCCGCAGCAGTTCACGGATGCGATGAAAGAGTTGGGCCATAGCGTTGGCATTACGGCCGAGCGACGTGCCAATGTCGGTGAGCGACCGGCCAGATTCGTATCGCTGGGCGAGCACATCGCGGTGCCGCGGCGAAAGTTCGTCCACGCACGACACGAGCAAGAGCCTGTGCTGCTCAAACTCCTCCGCGGCCCGCCGGCCGGCGGCCCGCTCTTTTTCGATCGTCTCCGTGGCGAGGAGTTCGAGCACGGCATCGTCGAGTTTGACCCGGTGCCGCTTGGCCCTATCGCGGAGTTTGAGCACCTTGTAGTGGGCCACCCGGCAGGCCCAGGCCACGAAATCGGTACCCGCCTCAAACCGCTCGGCCTGCTCCCAGAGCGCGAGATTCGTCTCTTGGAGCACCTCGTCGGCATCGGTCCGGTCGATCACGAGCGTGCAGATGAATGCATAGAGCCGCCGCTGCGAGGCAGTGAGCAGAGACACAAATTCATTGCTGTCGAGCGAGGGCATTGATCACGGGTTGTATTTCAGCGTGGAGCCATCAGCCTTCTTGGCCAGAGCGTTCCAGACGTTGATATCGATCGTCTCGTTAATGAATTGCACCGCGGCGTCGCCGTAGGCGACCTGGAGACCGCCAGGGTGGAAGCTGTAGGGGGTATCGACAGCAAAGGTTCCGGTGCTCTTGTTCGGCCCCCCACTCATGTTCGTGGTGGCGCCCTGATTGTTCCCGTAGCCGTCGTAAGACCAGAAGCTGCCGTTTGCGATAATTACTTTCCAGTCCTTGAATCCACCTTCAAGCGGACTCATCACGGTTGGCACATAGCCAAGTTTCTCGCTGACCATGATCGTGTTGCCCAGCCCATCGAGAACGTCCTTTTCCCGACACCCTCCCGGCTGGTCTGCGACATCGACACCGAAGAACATGCCGTCATTGCTCGACAGACTGCTCCGCCAGCACAGGGACGTGTTTGTACCCCTGGAACCGCCATAGTGTGTCAGGCCGTTCCACTGACCGTAGCCTGTGCCTCGCACTGGATTCGTCGGGCAGTCGTAGGCAGTGAACTGCTTCTTTACGATGTCTCTGTTCGGCGACACCTGCGGACTCTTCGTGAAGTCGAACTTCGCATACTGGTCGGCCTGCTCGAGGTAGGGGAGCAGTAACATAGTGAACGATCGGGCGTCGCCAAACCATCGATCGACGCCCGTAGCGAGGGAGCAGCCACCGCTGCCGCAACTGAAGTACCTCGAATCATCAAGACAGATCT
Organism: Planctomycetia bacterium; assembly: GCA_026401075.1. Lineage (GTDB taxonomy): Bacteria > Planctomycetota > Planctomycetia > Pirellulales > UBA1268 > CAMCQY01. The sequence continues at coordinate 15,494 of JAPLNQ010000256.1, read as the reverse complement.
GCTGCCGCTGCCCCGCCGGAAACGCTCTCATCGCACTGACATGGTTGTGACAGCCCACGGCGATGTCTCGGATCTTCGCGGCACAGGTCGAGCGCCTCGCGGCCTCCCGAGCCGACTGCACCGCAGGCAGGAGCAGACCCACGAGCGTGCCGATGATCGCGATCACGACCAGGAGTTCAACGAGCGTAAACGCCGGCCGCCCGACGGGACGGCAACCACGGGAACCGAAGCATGCCATAACAAACTCCTTTTTTACGACGAGATGCAGATGAGATGAGAGAATCACAGGGATGAATCAGACGGTTATTTCCAGGGTCAGTTATTTCCGGGAAACGCTGGACTCCAGATTAAATTCAATGACGTTAGCCGTGCCCTTGGTGACCATTGCGGTGAGCCCGGAGGTCTCTGCCTGCAGAAACTTCCGCGGCACCTTCCAGCTGTTCGGGGGCAGGGAGGCCGCGGGCTCACCCCCGGCAGCCTCCTCCCGGGAGATATATTTGCCGTCGATCAACAGCGGCGGCTCAGGGACGTCGTTCTTGAACGGTGAGATGAAGTAAACCCGGTGCGGACCGGCGACGGCGCCAACGCGGGTGCCTGGGCCGCGGAGCTTGAATGAACCCGCGGCACCAAGCACGGCGGCCGAGAGCGGCCCCTTATTGCCCTGGGAGGCGTCTGGCTGAAAGCGAATCTCGCCCGCCTCCAGCGGCTGCCCGTCGAGCGTCACTCGTCCCTCGACCGGGGCGAAGGCCACGCCATCCCCTTTTCCGCAGCCAAGCGTTGCCGCCGCTACCACCGCGCAGCCGCCGAGCCAGCGAGAAAGCCGCAAAGCCTCAGCCCGCCTCATCGAGCGAACGGAACGTCCCTGAACCTTCGGAAAGGCCATAAAAACCCCTTTTTCCAAACCCAACGGTCAATCAGACCGTGACGGAGCAAAAACCCCCGCGGAAGAAAACCGCCCGATCCGGAAAAGCTTACGCCACCGAAGAAATTTTTTTTCGTCAGCCGCCGTCGAGCGGCTGCCCCGTGGCTGAATCCGCGTAATATTCCGGGGACGTGCGGGTTTCCTTATGGGCCAACCCGGCCCAGTGCGACCGCCACCTGCGGTCCCCTCAAGCAGGCTGCCCCGCCCGTGAAGCGTTGCCCAGACTTTCCCTGCAGACACCGTCGCCGGCCCTCCCTGCTCAGCCGGGCTCTCTCAGGGTGGCTAGTCACCGCGGCACTTGTCTGGCTTTCAGGCTGTCTTTCGGGCTGGGACATGGCGAGCGCCGCGGCAGCGGCGGCCACCGCGGAAGTGAACTCCAGCCATCAGGCATTCTTTGCGTCACACTGCACGAAGTGCCACTCCGAAAAGACCCAGGAAGGCGGCGTCCGGCTCGACGACCTGCCACTTGCCATCGCCACGGTCGAGACGGCCGAGCGGTGGCAGAAGGTGCTCGGCGTGCTCAATGCCGGCGAGATGCCCCCCGCCGAAGAGCCGCAGCCTAAGCCCGACGCCAAGCTTGAGTTCCTCGCCGATCTCTCGCAGGCTCTCGCCGCCGCCCGCAAGGCGATCGGCGATGCAGGCCAGGTCACGCTCGTCCGTCGGCTCAACCGCCGCGAGTATCGCCACACGCTCCGCGACCTGCTCGGCGTCGAGGTCGACACGTCGAGCCTGCCGGCCGACACAGGCACCGGCTCCTTCGACACGATCGGCTCGGGGCTCTTCATGTCGAGCGACCAGCTCGAGCAGTATCTCGCGATCGGCCGCACAGCGATCGCGGCCGCGGCCTCCGACTGGCCGAAGCCGGGTGACACGAAGCCTGAGCGGAAGACCGAACGCCGAGAGGTGGAGATCGCGGCCCGCAAGCACATCGAAGGCCTGCTCAACGGCTACTTCCTCACCGGCTTTCGCAAGGCGAAGGAATGGGAGGCGGCGGGTGCCGATCCAGCCAAGGCGAAGGACTTTGGCTTTCCAGACCAGCACGAGGCGAAGTTCCGCATCCAACAATACGAAAACCACGGCCCCTACCTCGAGCACTTCCTGGCGGCTCCGCATGCGGACACGGGCGCCTGGCTGATGTATGCCGCGAACAATCATCACGACACCGAGGCGATCACGATCCCACCTGCCGCCCCGCCCGGCAACTATCTGCTACGGCTGCGGGTGGCGGCAGCGGCCGAAGCGGCTCAAGGTAGGCGGTTTTTGGAAATGGGAACCAAAGGGAGCAAGGACGACCCGCGGGGCGATTTTGAGACGATCGAGGCCTTTCAGGTGACGGGCACGATCGATCAGCCGCAGGTGCTCGAGATACCCGTGCGGGTGACGGCTTCCGGACCCCGCACCTGGTACTTCCGCGAAAAACGCTACAACGATGGGCATGCCGTTGGCTTCGACAACTCGCTCGGCAAAGCGAAAAACGGCGTCGGTCGCGACCTCGCCCTCTGGATCGACTGGGTCGAGTGGGATGGGCCCGTGCCAAGCGGCACGCCGTCGATGATCCATGAGCAGGTGTTTGGCGATCTGCCGAAGAAGGGGCCGGAGGGGCAGATCGTCCGCACGATTCTCCGCCGCTTCGGCAAGCTGGCCTTCCGCGGCGCCACGCCTGCGAACGATTTTCTCGACCGGCTGGTCACCGTCTACGAAACGCGGCGGAAGGCGGGCGACGAGCCGCTCGTGGCCATCCGTGAGCCAATGGCGGTGATGCTCGCGTCGCCGGGATTCCTCTACCTGGCCGATCCGCTTGCGGCACAGTCAGACACCGAACGAGACGATGACCGGAAAGACGGCAAGAATGACGACCGGCACGACGACGACAAAAACACGCGGCGGCTCTCCGATCGCGAGCTCGCCACGCGGCTCGCCTACTTCCTCTGGGCCGCGCCGCCCGATGCGAAGCTGCTCGCGCTCGCCGCATCGCGCGAACTCCGCAAGCCTGCGGTGCTGGCGGCGGAGGTCGACCGACTGCTCGCCGACGAGAAGTCGCACGACTTCGCCGCGGGCTTTACCCATCAGTGGCTCGGCCTCGACCGGCTCGACTTCTTCCGGTTTGACCACCAGCTCTACCCCGACTTCGACGAGAGCACCCGCGAGGCGGCCAAACGCGAGGTTTACGAGACCTTTCATACGCTGCTTGCCGACAACCGCGGTGCACGCCAGCTTCTCAAGAGCGACGACGTCGTCGTCAACGGGCTGCTGGCGACCTACTACGGCCTCGACGACGCCGGCACGCCCGTGACCGGCGACGCGTTTCGCGTGGTGAAGCTCGAGCCCGAGAGCCCGCGGGGCGGCCTCCTCGGCATGGCGGCGATCCTCGCCATGGGGAGCAATGGCGAACGGACGAGCCCCGTCGAACGCGGTGCCTGGGTGCTCCGCAAGCTCATCAACAATCCGCCGCCACCGGCACCGCCAAACATCCCGCAGCTGGCGAGGCTCGAATCGAAGCCGGTCACCACCCGCGAGCGGCTCCGGATGCACCAGGAACAGCCGCAGTGTGCCCAGTGCCACCGCTCAATCGATCCGATCGGCATGGGCCTCGAGAATTTCGACGCCGCCGGCCGCTGGCGAACCGAGGAACATTTTTACGGCAAGGGCTGGGTCGTCAAGGACAAGGTCGCCGGGAAGGTCGTGCAGCAATCGTGGCCGATCGAGCCCGCCGGCGCGTTTCACAACGGCCCGTCGTTTCAAAACTTTTACGAGCTTCGCGATGAGATCGCCACCGCCCACGGCGATGCCTTTGTCCACGGCCTGATTGAAAACCTGTTCGCGTATGCAATCGGTCGGCCAGTGAGCTTTACCGATGCCGAATCGATCGAAGCCATGTCCCAGGCCGCCGCCCGTGACGGCGGACTCAAGTCAATCGTCCAACGACTGGTCGCCAGCGAGGAGTTTCAGACGAAATGAAACGAACACTGCCCATCACCCGCCGCACCGTCCTGCGGGCCGCCGGCTCCGCCGTCGCGCTGCCGTTCTTCGACTCGCTGGGCTTTGGCCGTCGGGCCACGGCAGCTGCTGTCGCCGCGCGGCCCAAGCGAATGGTGTTCCTCGGTTTCGGCTGGGGCGTGACCAACGAGACCTGGTTTCCTGACGGGAAGCAGACGGGCAAGGACTATAAGCTTTCAGAGGGCCTCAAGCCGCTCGAGCGGCATCGCGACCGTTTCACGGTGATCCAGGGGCTCTCCAATAAGTTCGCCAACGAAGCCCACTGGGGGAGCACGTTCTGGCTCACCGGCGCCAATCGCTACGGCGAGCCTGGTAAGAGCTTTGCCAACTCCGTATCCGCCGACCAGGTGGCAGCCGCGGCATGGGGCGACCAGACGCGGTTCGCATCGCTCCAGCTCGGCACGCTCGACGCTGGCAACTCAGGCCACGGGCCGGGGCTGTCGCTGGCCTGGGATTCCCGCGGTCGCCCGCTGGCCGGCCTCGACACGCCGGTGCTCGCCTTCCACAGGCTCTTCTCCGCCGAAGGCACGTCGCTCGAGGAACGGCAGGCGGCCCTCTCCGCCGAGCAGAGCGTGCTCGACGCCGTCCGAGCCGATGCGGGGCGGGTGCGGCGTGGTCTGTCGGCGGCCGACACCGACAAGCTCGATGAATACCTCCAGTCAGTCCGCGACATCGAGACGAGGCTCGCCAAGGAGAAGCAGTGGCTGACGGTGCCCAAGCCCGCGCCAGCCGGCGGCCTCGGGGCCCCCAAGGAGAACATCGCCGGCCAGGACGAGATCAAGGTGATGTACGACATTCTTGTCGCTGCACTCGAGACCGATTCCACGCGGGTGATCTCCTACCGGCAGCCCGTCGGCACGCTGCTCAAGGGCCTCGGTATCAACGTGGCCCCCCATGACATGAGCCATTACCAGCCGGGCGAGCGGATGGAGGCCTCGAAGAAGCGTGACGCCACGCAGAGCGAGCTGCTCGCCGGCCTGCTCGACAGGCTCGCCGCGGTGAAAGAGTCTGATGGCACGAGCCTGTTGGACAACACCACGCTCGTCTATGGCAGCAACATCCGCTCGATTCACTACCTCGACAACTGCCCAACGCTCGTCGCCGGTGGCGGGTCGGGCATCAGGCTCGGTGAGCACGTGGTCGTGCCCGACAAGACTCCGCTGGCAAACCTCTGGCTCACGCTCCTGAAAGGTGCAGGCGTCAAGGCCGAATCGCACGGCGACAGCACGGGCGTCGTCAAGGAACTGTTTTCCTGAAACGACCCGTTGCCTGACCACGCCCCGCCGCGAGCCCATCATGCCCATGAACACCTGCATGTTCTCTGCGACGCTCGGTGCGACGCTTCTCCTTATCGCCTGCACCAGCGGCACGGCCGCGGCGCAAAGCGACATGAAGGGCCGCGTGCTCATCAGCGAAGACTTCAGCTCCAGCTCCGTCGACAGGAAGAACTTTCCCAACGCCTCGTGGGATATCCCGTACACCTGGAAGCTCAGCGACGGCGGCCTCGAATGCATCTATGACCCCAAGCAGCATCCGGGGAAGGCCCATGGCAAGTCGATCGACCCGAAGTTCAAGGCCCGCGACGTGCGGGTGTCGTACCGCGTGAAGTTCGGCGGTGAGGCGGCCCGCATGGTGATGATCATCAACGCCGGTTTTCCGCCCGTGAAAACGGGCCTGCCGGTCTGGCACATCGCCGACGTCACGGCCCGGCTGCCGCGAAATCCAACCGACGCGTGCATCGACATCTCCGAACGGGATTTCACCCGCGATGAAAACGATCCGCGCAACACCAAAAAGAGCCGCGGCCCGGCCGAGATCTTCAAGCCACTGGGTGCCTACGAGATCCGCGGCGTCAACTGCAAGGCACACGCGGCGCTTGAGCCCGGCCGATGGACGACGTTCGTGGTCGAAAGCGTGGGCACGGAATGGACGCTCTGGATCGACGGCGAGAAAACGCTCTCCCAGACTCATAAGCACGCCGACTGCGACAAGGAGTCGATCAACTTCATCGCGTTTGGCCCGCTCGTGTTGGACGACATCGTGGTCGAAGAGCTACCGCGCGAGTGAAACGGCACCGGATTGCCGCAGCTTGAGCCTGCCCACCAGCGCGAGCGTGGGAACCTCCACCAGCCGGTGCAGGAGCACTGCCGCCATGAGGCTGGCCGCAACCGCCGCCACGAGGCTCGGCCATGAGGCGGTGGCTGCATCGCCGCCGACGCCCCGTGCCACGCTCGTCACCGCCCAGATCGTCGGATAGTGGACGAGGAACAGGGCGTAGGAGATGCGTCCCAGCCAGCCCAGCAGGGGCAGGGAGTCGGCACGGGATGCGGCCGAGGGCTGCTGCCGCGCCAGGAGATAGATCGCGACGCCGGCGACAACCGCCACGACGAGATGCGGACGACTCTGCACGACGGCGGCGCCGGCGGCGACGGCGACCGCCGCCACGTAGGCCCAGAAGATCACCGGCTGGATCCGGCCCGCGACGGCGAGCCCCGCGAGCGTCCCCAAAAACACGATCCCGAAAAAGTAGGTCGCGTAGGTCTCATGCGCGACGGCACCGTTCCACAAGAAAAGCGACAGAAGCGCCACAAGCATGGGCAGTCCGATGACCGCCAACCCTCGGACGAAACGAGATGGCGCAGACCGCGACAGGCCGGGCAACCGCCGCAGGATCGCGTCCTGCACGATGATCAACAGGCACATCACCGCGTTGCACTGCCAGTCGATCGAGAGATACCAGAATCCCGCCAGCAGACTCGGGTAGCCGAGCACGTCCTGCAGGAAGGCGACGTGCGCGAGCACACCCGGCGCGGTGATCTCGTCGAAGAGCGGAAACGCGGCCCACGACGGTGGCACGATCGCATAGAGCCCGATCGCAAACAGGAGCGTCGCCACCGCCGGCAACGCCAGCCGAAGATAGCGCACAAGCAGCAGCCGCCCCAGGTCGGCGGCCTCCGGCGTCGCACGGGCCAGCGACACGCCGCCGACAAAGCCGCTGATCACGAGGAACACCTGCGCGGCCAGCCCGCCATACCACCAGACAATGTGGTGAATCACAGGCACGGCAGCCAGCGTTGCGTCAGCCCCGGGGACGTAGCTGACGAGGTGGTGGGCCAGAATAACAAGCGAGGCCACGCCACGGATCGCGTCGATGAAGGGATACGCGCGGCGGTCGGCAGTCGGCGGGGCAGGGGATCGTGTCTGGTCGTGTGGCATGCGGGCCGGAGTGGAAATCACGCCCCGAATGGGTCGAGGACTTTGACATGTGCCTTGCGGAAATCGGTAACGTTGCGGGTGACGACAGTCAGGCGGTGAGCCAAGGCGGTGGCTGCAATCAGACTGTCCTTGACCGGCATAGCCGTTCCAGCCGACCGCATTTCAGCGAGGAGCCTTGCCCACCGGAGGCCGGTCTCGGCTGTCCAGTCGAGGCAGGTGATTCGGCCGACGCCGCTCTCAAACCACTGCTCCAACCGCGTGCGACGCCCGCTCGACGGCAGAAGATCGATCCCGAATCGCAACTCACCGAGGATGATCGGGTCGATGGCAATCTCGCGTTCATGACGACGGAGCCACGTGACGACCTTCGCATCAGGCCGCGGCCTCGTGGGCTCACTGAGAACATTCGCATCGACGAGGAATTTCACGGCGGCTCACAAGTCGTTGGTCGATTCAGAGGCGACTCCCACGAAGAACCCCTTCTCCGGACATGCAAGCAGCCAGTCCGCCAGCCCCTCGTTGGGAGATGGTTCGCACCGCCGCAGTCGATACTCGCCGCGGTCGATCCGCTCGACTTCAAACTTCTGCCCGGGTTTGATGTCGTCCTGCTGCCGAACGGCCGACGGCAGAACAATCTGACCTTTGCTCGAAACTCGTGTGTGCATCTTAGTAAGATATCGTCTTACACGAGCGTTTTCAAGCCCGAAGGATAGCCAGGCCAACGGCACTTCGTGTGACTAGCATTAGCCAACGGAGCCAGCCATAGTCGCGAGCATGCGTACCTTCGTTGCTCCCACCTTGGTCCGGCTTGCCTGTGTCGTTGCCATGATTGCAGGCAATGCTGCGGTGGCAGCACAGCCACCGAAGGCTGAGCCGCTGCCGTGGCAGCCCGACTATGCCGCGGCCGTCGCCAAAGCCCAGGCCCAACACCAGCACATGGTCGTGCTGCTTGCCGCGCCGAATTCTGATGCCTGCCGCAGGCTCGAGACGGAGGCCCTGACCGCGGCTTTGATCCGCGAGGGACTGGCCGACATGGTCTGGGTGCGGGTGGTGGGTGATGCCGATCTGGAACGGCAGCTGGGGACGAAAGAACATCCCACGCTCGCCTTCGTGAACCCATTCACTGGAGGCGTACTCCACCGCACAAGCGGCGAGAAGACCGTGGAACTCCTCGCGCGAGAGATCGTCCATGCACGGCGGGCGATCGGCCTCGACCTCACGGCGGGGCTCAAAGAGGTGGCGGCGCGAATGTTTTCATTCGATGGGGAGCGGGCCGAGAAGTTCGTTGAGGCCGGCGATGCCAAGGGGCTCCTCGCCCTGCTCGCCCCGTCAGCCAAGGATGACTCGCGGCAGGCCAACTATCTGGTGGCCACCATCAGCTTGCCAGCCGGCATGGAGCCCGACCAAGTGCGGTTTCTGGCCGGCACGGATTGTCTGGTCGGCAGCGACGCGACCGCGGATGGGACCGATCCGACGATCGTCGCCGCCCGCCTGCCTGAACTGGTGGAATCGTGCACCGAACATGGCATCCCGGAATCCGGGCTCGTGCTCGTGCCATGCGAGCGGGCCGCCGCCGCAGAGGTGGTCGTGCGGATCACCGCCCCCGGCTGCCGGCTCATCAGTGACACGATCCGCTTCGTGGCACCCGCTCCGGAAGCCGCCTTGCAGATGCGACACTACGACCTGCGGCCGCTCGCCGACGCCGATGCGTCGCAGCTCTCCGGCCGTGTGCGGAAGCCCGACGGCGGGCCGGCGGCCGCCGCGATCGTCCGGATTGAAGACTGGTACGAAACGGCCCGTGGCGATGCCACCACGGCCGTACCGGCCGTCGTGCGGACCGATGCCGACGGCCGGTTTACGTTCCCCAGAGTGTCGCCAGGCCGGTGGCTCGTGCGGGCGGAGAGTCCCGGCGGCGAATGCGAGCAGGTCATCGACCTGGCGCCGGGGAAAGACAATGCATGTGACCTCACGCTCCGGGCCGTCACCACCGTGGGCCTGCGGTGGACGCTCCAGACACGAGAACTCTCGCAAGACTTCGCCGGGCCCGGCGCGCAGACAGGCGAGGCGTTCTTCAGTGTCTCGAGCAGCCGCATCACGCTGGCCCGGGGCATGCGGCTCCGCATGAGCGAGGCCTGCGACCTGATGCTGGCCCAGACGCCCCTCGACGACGACAGCCTCCCCGCGAAGACGCGACAGGCCCTCGCCGCCCTGCCGGCCGGCATCCCTGTGTGGTATCTCGTCGACACCGCGTATACGGCTGAGTTTCTGCCACTCTCCGGGCTGCACCGCGATCCAAGACCCTTTGCTCTGATCAACACGGTCTCTGCCGGTGATCCGCTCCCCGATCAGGAATGGGAGATCATCGGTCCGATCCTGCCGCAGGCCCTGGATGCCGCGCGGGAGCGGGAAAACTATTTCGAGCTCGTCCGCGGTGAGCCGGTTCGCTCTGGCGACGTCTTCACGCTGCGGTGCACCATGCGCAACTGCTTCGCCAAGCTCGAAGTCACCGACGTGACGATCGTCACGCCGGAATCTCGATAACCGCCTTGATCACGCCGCTGGCCGGCTCGAGCAGCCGTTGGAACTGCTGAATCGTGTCGGCAAACGGCACCCGGTGGGTGATCCACGGCGCCGTGTCGATTGTTCCAGTTTCGATCAGCCCGATGATCCGGGCAAAATCGCGGGAGAGGGCGTTGCGGCTGGCGAGGATCGAGAGCTCGCGGCGATGCAGTACGGGCGCGTGCGGAAACACGAGGTCGCTCTGCGTGATCCCCACGTAGACGAGCCGCCCGCCAAAGCTGCAGAGCTTCAGACTGTTCGCCATGCTCACGGCGCTGCCGGTCGCATCGACGACGACGTCGCACATCCTGCCACCGGTAAGTGCTGCGATCGCCTGTTCGTCGGAGGCATCCCCCTTGGCGATCAGCGTGTCCGCCACGCCCATTTTTTCTCGGACAAATGCCAGGCGGCTCTCGACCATGTCCATCACGATCACTCGCGCCCCCGACAGCTTGGCAAACTCGAGGGCCGACAGGCCGATCGGCCCGGCGCCGATGATGAGCACGTTTTCGCCAGACTTGGGATCACCGCGGTCGATCGCGTGGCAGCCGATGGCGAGCGTCTCGACGAGCGCATTCTCTGCATGGGAGAGTTTCGGCGACCGATGGAGTTTACGAGCGGGAACTGTGAACAGCGGCCGCAGACCCCCGTCGCAGTGCACGCCGAGGGTCTGGTGGTGTTCGCAGCAGTTGGTCAGCCCCCGCGCGCAGGAATAACACTCCTGGCAGTTGATGTAGGGCTCGACGCAGCAGCGGTCACCCGGCTTGACGTTCGTGACGCCCGGGCCGACGGCGACCACCTCGACGCCGAGTTCATGCCCGGGTATCCGCGGGTAGCTGAAGAAGGGCATCTTGCCCACGTAGCCGCCGTAGTCGGTGCCGCAGATGCCGACCGCATGCACGCGGACGACCGCCTCACCGGCAAGCGCGGCCCCCGGCTCCGGCATGTCGATGAACCGAAAATCCTTGGGCTTTTCCAGCAGCAACGCCTGCATCTGTTTCACTCCGTGGTTTCGAGTCCGTAGAACCGGGTGGCGGTGCCACCCCAGATCGCTGCCTGTTCGGCAGCCGAGAGCGTCCCGCAGAAATCGTTGACGATGCCCGCCACTTCGGCGTAGTCGGCGGAAAGCAGGCAGACCGGCCAGTCACTGCCAAACATAAGCCGCTCGGGGCCAAACGCCGCCAGGGCGACGTCGAGATAGGCCGCGAAGTCGGCCGGCCGCCATTGTCGCCAGGCCGCCTCCGTGACCATCCCAGAAAGCTTGCAGCAGACGTTTTTATGGTTGGCCAGGGCCGCAATGTCGCGTCGCCAGTCGGCCATGTCGCCGGGCTTCGTCCACGCCGCGATCCGCGGTTTGGCTAGGTGGTCGAGCACGAAAGGCTGCTCGGGCAGGCTCGCCACCAGTTCCACGGCCGCCGGCAACTGCTGCGGGTAGAGCAGGAGGTCGTAGGTGAGGCCAAACGGGTGCAGCTGCTTGAGTCCGCGGATGAACTCTTCGCCCAGGAGAAACCTCGGATCAGGCTCGTCCTGCACGACATGCCGCACACCCACGAATGCTGGCCGTGACGAAAACTCCCGCAGCGCACTGGCGACATCCGGGCTCCGCAGATCGACCCAGCCGACGACGCCGCGGATCAGCGGATGCTGCTCTGCCAGTTCGAGCAGCCAGCGGGTCTCCTTGAGCGTCTGTCGGGCCTGCACGGCGACCGTGCCGCCGATACCAGCAGCCGCAGCCGGGGCTTCGATGTCCGCAGGCAAATAGTCGCGGGCCAGCCGCTCCATGCCGGCCCCGATCCACGGATAGTCCGTCGCCGAATAGCTCCAGAAGTGCTGGTGGGAGTCGATGTTCATAGTGGCTGGTCGATAAAAAACACACAGGTGTTTCAATGCAGTCCGCGGCATCGACGGTCCATCGCTGGCGCGTCGGGCTTGGATGGAAACCCTCCTCCATCCAAGCCCGCAGCGCAAGCAAGGGAAATCGCGATCCGTCACCCTGAAATCAGAACCGCATCCCCTCGCTGGCGCGTCGGGCTTGGATGGAAAATAGGAACGTCAATTGTTTTCGGGGAGGCCTTCGGTGTGGCCGATATTTTTGACCGGGGCGAAGATCGCCTGCACTTCGGCAAGCAGTTCCGTGTCGAGCGGCTCGGCGGCCCACGTGGCCCAGTCGCGGATGTTGTTCGGATTGGCGCTGCCGGCCACCGTCGTAGCGATGTCGGGATTGGCGAGCGCAAACTGCAGCGCCAGCTTCGCGATCGGCGTGCCACGAGCCCGACAGTGCTCCGCCGCCCGGCGGGCCGCCGCCTTGACCTCTTCCGGCTCCTTGAGCCAGGCCGGCAACGGCGCGTCGGTGAGCAACCGGGCGCTGAACGGGCCGGCGTTCATGACGCCGATCCCCTTGGCTTTGAGAGCGGGAATCGTCTCGTCGGCGAACCGGGTGTTTTGTAGCGTGTATTGGTTGTAGTTGAGGACGCAGTCGACGGGAGCCTGATCGCAGATGAACGGAAAAATCTTCTGGGGATAGCCGCTGAAGCCGATGTACCGCACCTTGCCCGCCTGCTGGATCTTCCGCAGGGCAGGGAGCGTTTCATCGACGATTCTTTGCATCGGCACAAACTCGATGTCGTGGCAGAGGATGATGTCGAGGTGGTCGGTGCCGAGCCGGTGCAGCGACACGTCCACGCTCTCGGCCACCCGCTTAGCCGAGAAGTCGAAGTGGGGCAGGTCATAGCGGCCCAGTTTCGTGCAGAGGAGATAGTCACTCCGTGGGACATTTTTGAGCGCCACGCCGAGCAAGACCTCGCTCATGCCCCGGCCGTAGAAGGGGCTTG
>JAPLNQ010000256.1:0-2960 GCA_026401075.1 Planctomycetia bacterium | reverse complement strand
GCCAAGAGCCTCGTCGAGCGTGACCGAGCGGAACTCCTGCCCCAGCGACGACGCGCCGAAGGCGAGGATCGGCACCTCGAGACCGGTGGAGCCAAGCGTGCGTGTTTTCATGCGTTTTCCTGCTTCTGATCAGCTTCCTGAATTCGGCGGACGGATTCGGCGGATGGATTCAGCGGAACGTTCTACAGCCAACAGACAGCAACAGATTGGCCCACGGCTGTTGGTCGGCAGTCTGGATCGTGAGCACGTGGTCGGCCGAGGCGACCGCTTCGTAAAAATCCCACTTCACGATCGGTTCGAGCGTGCAGGAACTCTTCGCCGCGGCCAGGATCCGGCGGTACTCGTCCCACACCGGCGGGTCGCCGGGCGTCGCAGCCGCATAGGAATCGGTGCGGTCGACACCCATCGTGTGCACATGGTCGATCTGCACCGTGCCGAGAATCGCCTCGAGCACCTGCGCGACCGTCGGCACGCCCGGCATGAGCTGGAGCGAGATGAGCTCCGCCCGCGGACCCCGCTTATTGGCAGCGGGATAGTTGCCGTCGGCAATCAGTACCTTCGAGTGGTGCCCGGATTGGGCGAGAATCCGCAGGATGTCGGGGTGGAGCAGGGGCGTGTTCAGCATGGTTTCGTTTCCGGTCGCGGGGCGGTGGGTGTTGAGACGGCGTGGATGTGCTGGCGGAGGCTCAGAATCGTCTGCCGCGCCGCGTCGAGAGCGGTCGGCAGCGGAAAGACTTCCGCTGACAGAAAGCCTTCGTAGCCAATGCCGCAAAGCGCGGCACCGATCGGCTCTGGGTCGGTGTGCCCCAGCCCCATCGCCTGGCGGTTGGAGTCGGCCCAGTGGACGTGCCCCACCCAGCGGCCGGCGGCGGTCAGCGCGGCGGCGACATCAACCTCCTCGACATTCATGTGAAAGAGGTCGCAGAGGAGCCGCACGGGCAAAAGCCCCCGCGACTCAAGCCACGCGGCGGCGTCTCCCTGCCGGTTGAAAAGGTTCGTCTCGTAGCGGTTCAAGGGCTCGTAGAGCAGCACCTGTCCCTGCCCGGCGGCCCGGGCCCCAAGCACGCCGAGCGCCGAAGCGAGGTGATCGAGTGCCTTGTCCCGCGGTAGGTCTCCCTCGCACCTCCCCTGCATCGAGCCAATGATCGTTGGAGCACCGAACTGGCCAGCCACGTCGATGATCTTCGCGATGAACTCTTGCGCCGCGGCCCTCATGCTCGCGTCGTCCTGGCAGAGATGAAGCTTGTGTTTCACCCAGCCGGCTCCGGTGCCAACCGCCGCTACCGTCAGGCCATGCTCTGCCAGCAGTCGCGAGAGTTCGGCCACCGGAAAGGCCTCGGCCGACTCGGGGAAGATTTCGACGGCGTCGAAGCCGAGTTCGGCCGCCGTGCGGCAGGCGGCCGCAAGGCCTTCGACTGCGACGCTGGTGTGAAATACGAAGGGCCCCTGTCGCGCCTCGGGCACCAGGCAGATTGTGATCGCTGATTTCATGGCGTCATGCCTGAGTAGAAAAAGCAAAAAGGAGACGCGACCGGAGGAGTTCGACGCGTGGCCACGAGTTTTTAACTTGTGGAATCGATGCCGGGGACACGGACAAGTTAAAAACTTGCCGCCACGGGGGGCAGCACATGTCAGACCTGGAAATGAGCTGCGTCCCCTTTTTCTTGCAGGAAGAGCGGGCGGAGATGGCGGTCGAACAGATTCTCGGTCACCTGGCGGGCCACGATCTCGCGATTGGCATCGAGCAGGTCGGTATACCGAGTCCCCTGCTTCGCGGCCACCTTGAACGACACGTGCAAGAGCTGGCGGATGTTGGCATTGAACTCGGGGTTCATCGGCACGTGCCGGATGGCGGCGGCGAGCCTCGGCCCACTCCAGCCGTTGACTTCCGCAGCCGTCGGCAGTTTTGTGCGGTCGATATCGATCACCGTCGCATACGGCCCGCAGAGGTCATCGACGTGGTCGAGGGCGTAGGCGTAGATCTCCCTGGCGAGCACGAGGCCGTCGCCGCCGGCCTCGGCCAGCCCGATCAGTTCCTCGAGCCAGGTCGTCCCGGCCGTCTTCAGATGCACGCCCGCGCCCGTGGCCGCGAGCACCCGCCGGATCACGGGATAGAGCGAGAACTTGTCGCTGCCTGAGTGCACCGAGAGCTTGAGATTCGGAGGCAGTCCGTACTGTTTCGCCGCGAAGGCGAGCACCGCGATGTCGTCGGCGAACTCCCGCTCGAACTGCGGCACGTCGCCGACGTAGTCGACCCCCTTGTTGAATCGGCCTGTGAATTTCGGCGCGATCGTCTCCACGGGAATCCCCTCGTCGGCCAGCACGGTGAGGATCACAAGCAGCTGCGGCGGCGTCTGCGGCAGGTCGGTCTCGTCCATGCTCACTTCGGTGACAAACGGCCGGCCACCACGCTTCGCCTGGATGTGACGGTAGATCTCGCCCGCCTCGCGGCAGGCGAGCAGATACTGCCTCGCGATCGCTCCGAGGCTCGTCGCGTCGAGCTGGATCGGCTTCTGGCAGCCGGGAATCGTGAGTCCGCCCACCAGCTCACCATGCCGCGCCACGAAGGCCGCCACTTCGGTCTCGCTGGCCGGTTTGCCGATGCTGTCGGCGACGTCGATTGTGAAGAAGTCGCTTGAATCCAGGAAGCGGTCGACCGTCTCCAGCCGGATGTGGTCGGCATCGACAAACCACGGATGGGACCAGTTGCGTGACGCCACGGCAGCCGCAGCCGCAGCCCGCACGCTCGCCGGCTCACTGCCAATGAAGCTGTGCTCACGGTTCGACTTGTTCCAGACCGGGGCGACGATCACGCCCGCCGCGGCGAGCCGCTCGAACGCAGCGAGCTGAGCCTCGGCCTGATGGGCGAAGCGGTCACCGACGCCAAAGGAAAAACGCGGAAGGGACATGTGAACTCCGGCTGCGAGAACGAAAACGGGCCTGCCAACGTACTTTCGCTT
>JAPLNQ010000004.1 GCA_026401075.1 Planctomycetia bacterium | reverse complement strand
TGTCGCTCACGGGCGGCTGGTCCATTCCCGTGGGGTTCGCCGTCGGTGGGAATCGGGATCGAGACCAGCCTCACAACGGTGCCGGTGGTTTCAGTGGGCGGAGGACCGTCGTTGGGCAGCGCTTCTTCGTTGGCTGTCCAGATGGCCAAGCCGTCGGGGTCGACGCTCAATGATTCGGGGCTGCGGTTGGGACGGTGCGATTGAAGGATCGCGGGCAGCGGCACGATTCCAACGAGGCTGCCATCCCGCAGGGCCACGCCTCGGATGGCCGGCGTGTCTTCCTCGCAGACAAGCACGCATGGCCCGGGATCTGGGAGGCCTCGCCGCATGAGTCGCCGGGCGATCCGTTTTTCGAGATCCGGCGGACAAGGGGCCAGATCCTCGTAGTCGTGCGTGGCAGCCAGCGTGACGGCCCGCAGATTCTTGACGGCCAGTGGGGATCCATCGGCGGCCAGCGCAAGGGAGAACGTGATGAGCCGGTTGCTGTTGTCCATCACGGCGGCCCACTCATCGTCGCCCAGCCAGGTGATGCCACTCAAGCCGGTGAGGTGCACCGCTGCGCCTGCTCCATCGGTTGCTTCGTCGGGCAGAGCCAGCATGCCCAGCATCTCAATGCTGGTCTTGGGCGGCGTGAGTCTGGAAGCCAGAGAGAACGCCGCCGATTCACCCCAGACCAAAGCCCAGGCAATCGTGGCAACAGTGGCCAATCCGATCAGGCTGGGTACGACAATTCGGGCAGCACGCATGCAAGCATCGTACCCGCTGGCCAGCCTGTGCGCGGTTTGATTTGAATGGCAGCACCGACTTTCTTTGTGCGATCCGGTGGCTGTGGGTTTGGCTGCTGCTTGGGAATAGGTTCGGGAACTCCGCGGAGGATAGCACACCTGCGTTTGGCTCTGAACTGCCCCCACGAATGACGCCAGTTTTAAAGTTAGGGTTTTCTGAAATTAAGGTTAACCGTAGCAACGGCGCATTTCCCCACAAAAAATCGCCGGCCTAAGTAGATGAATAAGTCGTTCGTTAACGAACCTTGGGTGCCAGTTGTTCGGGGAGCCCACGGCACGCAGCGCATAAGTTTTTTGCCGTCACGAACCACCGCGACGCTGTCCCAAGGAGCTTTTCTCGCTCGGCGACGTTGGCGGCATCGTCCGCAACGTGAAGATGTGCCTGGCCCAGTCGTAGTGCTAAGAGAGCGTTTCTTCGGTCCCAGCCGCTTACTAAATCTGCTGCTGTGGTCGCCTGTAACAGCCGAGTTTGCGCTCGCCGAAAATCGTGGTTCATCGTGTTGTTGCCCATGGAAAGGAGACGCGCATCAACAATCGCTTCCCGAACACGGCGTTGCACTGCCTCGGAGGCGGCGTCTCTGGCCAGAAACCCCAATGAGAGCACGATGGCTCCGACCAGCAGCGATCGGGGTAGTAGGTCGGGAACCCTCGCCGCGAAGTCCCGCACCCACGCGGCGGGAGAGGCAGGAACGCTTGACGCGCTCAAGCCTGCGACAAGGCACGCCAGAAACGCATTGGCTGGAAGGTGAAGATTCCAATCGAACGCTGAGTGTGCAGCAATACCGGCCAGTGCGGCCCATGGTCCAGCATTCAGAATGCGATAATCACCTTTAGATTCAACGCAGAAGCGTAAACACCTCCTGGCGAGCACGACTACCAGCGACGTGGCCACAGCCGCGCCTGCCAGACCGGTTTCCGCTAGTAACTGAGCATAGTCGTTATGCGCATAAAAGAGCGTGTATTCATTTTGGTAGAATCGGGGAAAGATATCTTGATACGTATCGAGACCGGTGCCGAGCAGGGGCGATGCAGCAAACATTCGAAGCGCGACGTGCGCCGACACAATCCTTGGATCGACAAGTAAAGCCGCGACACCCTTTCGCCAGGGCTCGGACAACTGGCCGACGATTTCATCTCCAGCCCCCATGAGCACGGTTAATCCAATGACCACAAACACGACGGAGGCGGCACCATAGACACAGAGCGCGGCGATACTGGGCCAACGTAAAGCCGGTGATTCAGCCGTGATTGCAATCAACACAAGGCCAGCGAGAGCTACCGCCCCAGCGCCGGCTTTCGATCCCGCCAATGGGCCCACGGTGCAAATCGTCAGGGTTAGGAATCCGAGAGCCACGAGCCAGCGGAGAACATGATTCAATCGGCGTTGGGAGACACTGAGCCACCACGCGAGCAATAGTGGAACCGTGAGCACAGTTCCACCGGCAAAGTGATTACTATAGATGTAAGAACCAAATCCATCGCCGACGTTACTGCAATCAACTTGGTAACGTTGCCCCGTAACGTTCACCCACTCAGCCTGCCCTACGCCAGACGACTGTACGGGAGCGATCACAGGGCTGAGGTTGGGCTGGATCGGGCCGGCAAGGTCAATAAAGCCAAGTAAGTGATGGTCCTTCGCATGACCAAACATAAGGCCAGTCATGAGGATGAAGGCTCCGGAGACAGCGACCGCGGCCATGAGCCGTTTTCGATGCGATTGGCGGCGCCCAAGATCGGCAACCATCGCCACCGTCGTCAGGAAGAGCAGTAGCCTGCGCGTTGCAACGAGCGTGCCGCCGGGATCGACCGAGATTCCCCCCCAAGCGTTTGGCATGCCATGGTGGGCCAATTTCCACGCTCCTGCCGACACAGGGGCAAGTGTTACAAGCATGCTGTCGGGGATCGGTAGAAGTTGCAGCAGCACAAGTCCGGCGACCAAGACCGGCATCCCTGTCATCCAGACGGAGCGAGAGCCCGATGCCGCCCAAAGAGAACCGGCAACCACGATCGCCGCCTCGAGGGCAAACCGTGGCCAAATGCCGGATGCTCCAAGCGCAAGCGGGGCAACCACGGCGGTAACCGCCAAAATCCACACGGAGGCCCGCTCAGCGGAAGGGGGTTTAACAGCGTTCAGGCTAATTCGCCGGCTCCCTGTTTCGTCATTGTGTTTCATGGAACTATGGCTGCTAGTGCCGAAAAGCCTAAAGACTAACTCATTTTTCTCTGGACGGATGCCACCATTCCGCCGTCGGCGTCAATTTCGCTGGTCACATCGGGTTGGAGTATCATTCACTGATGCCGTGGGACTTTCTAACTACCGGGAGGACGTGGGATGCAGAACGTTCCAACCCCAAGAATTGCTCTTCTTGAACCGGTCTATCGCGAATACCAATCGGGATTTTTCCGGGCCTTACAAGTCCAACATGGCGGCGACCTCATCATTTACGCAGGCCGTGACGACCCAAGATCTGGGCATGTTGGCTCTGGCGGTTTGAATCCCTTCCAAGAACTTAACAACATGTCCCTCTTGGGGGGCACATTCATTTGGCAGAAGGGTTTTTGCGATGACCTAATTGAAATGCCCCTCGTCATCGCGGCGGGAAGCCTGCGGACGCTATCAAGTCATTGGCTGATGTTAAAACGCGGGCTTGCTGGCCGGCCCACTATTATCTGGGCACACGCGATTGGCCGAATAGAGAAGGCGTCCGCCGCCCGGCTCGCGATGTTTCGGCTGGCGGATGGTTTCATTGCATTTAACAACGCGGATGCGGAGGCCGTGAGGAAGCTTCGGGGAGACCGCAAGGTGTGGGTAGCGCCGAGTTCATGCGTGTGGAAACGGGATTGCGTCCAAGTGCCGTTCGACAGCGGTTCCCGTCCGATCCGGACGGCGGTGATTTTTGCTGGCCGCCTTGATCAGGAGACGAAGCCGTTGCTATTGCTAGAAGCATTCCATCGCTGTGTACAATCCGGTGGAATACCCACTGATTCAAAACTCGTAATAATCGGAGCGGGTCCACTTCGGTCCAAAGCGGGGGAGTTCACCAAATCCCTTGGGCTTGAAGGCCGTGTGGTCTTCGCTGGCAACATCGCTGACCAATCGCTGCTCTCAGCCTTTTATGCGCGTAGCATCGTGGCCGTGGTGCCTGGTCGTTGCGGAATGTCCGTTATCCGCGCCCTGTCAACTGGAACCCCAGTCATCATTTCAGATGACGCTACATATGGCCCCGAGCGCGAGGCCTGCGAGCGGGGACGGAATGCTGTGTCATTTGAAAAAGACTCGGCTGCGTCATTGGCGAGGGCCCTTGTAGAAGTGGTTAATGGCCGACAGGAATGGGGCTTGCGGGGTGGCGAAATATGTGAACTCGTTTCGCAAACATTTACGATTGACTCGATGTTGGCAGGATTTACCGAGGCAATTGAATCCACGATCAACTCCAACCGCTGCAGCTAAAGAGGTGCCGTGCAGTCGCAGACTGTATTATGGTTCTAATTCGCCTGAAAGAATTGAAGTGCCCGCATTGCTCTATTTCCTTAACGTCGGTGCGCGGGGCACCAAACGTCGCCGACTGCAGCAGTTTGCCGCAGGGTGAATGTCAGGTTGGTTTAATGTTTCGAGGCCAAGTGTCGGTCGACTTCTCGATGATGTCGCAGACTCGGCCCCAAAGGCGGTTAGGGTCAAAGTTGGCCGCGACGGCGACCGCTGCGTTGTCGCCGAGGCGGGCGAGGTCGGCTGTTGCCATTGCCGCGGCCGCTGAGATCGCTTTCACGGCCGCGTCTACGTCGCCGTGGGGCACTTTCCAACCGATGTCGTGGTCGTGAATGATCTCGCCGCCGTGTGAACGGTCGGGACCAAAGAATAGAATCGGTCTGCCAACCGCCATCGCACCGTAGATCTTGCAGGGATGGACGATGCCCACCACCTCGTCTCCCATGCTCACGACGTGCAAGTCCGCGGCGCCGAGGCTTAACCGCAGATTTTCGAGGGGCTGGAAGGGGAGGGAACGGAGGTTCTTCATACCTTCGGCGATCCGTGCCTCCACCGCCGCCTTGCCTGCACCGCCGCCGATGAAGACGAACACGAACCTCGGATCGTGCTCCAGACGCCTGGCGGCATCGAGTAGGGTCTCCAACGGATGTTGAATCGCGTGGTTTCCTGAGTACATGACCACGAAGGCGTTTTCTAATTTATGAGCCCGGCGGAAGCCGAGGGCCTCCTCCTGCGGCACCTGGCCGACGTCGGTCTTGGCCCACGGCGGCACGACTTCCACCGTGATTGGGACGCCTGCTTGGCCGCGGATCCGCTCGGCCATGAAGCGGTCGAGTGAGATCACGGACGCCGCACGGGCCAGAGTGAACCGATTCATCCAGCGAAACACCCGCACAAACATGGATTGGTTAGAAAGTGTACCGGCGGCAGTGATCTGGTCGGGATTGACATCCATCACCCACCAAATGAACGGGACGCGGCGGAACGTCGCAAGGATCGCGCCACCAAATCCAGCGAAAGGCGGGCTCGTGCTCACGAGCACTGCATCAAGACCGCACGTCCAGACACCCCAAAACATGGCTTGGGCCATAAAGAGCATTTGAGCGATCAGGCGTTTCGCGATAGAACGTTTACCAAAACTCGAAAATGGGAGTCGCCGGATCGTCACGCCGTCTCGTTCCTCGCGCCCCTGGTAGCAGATGGAGGAATCCTCGTAGCCGCGGGCAGATGTGTAGACAACCACACGCCAGCCCCGGCGGGCCATCTCGCGCGCCACGTCGGCAACCTGCTGGCCAACGGCCGCGGGGTCGGGCTCGAAGACCTGACAGATCACGAGAATGGTCGAGCGATTGGAACTCATACGGAAGTTTCACACGCGGGTTGCGGTGCATGGATCCTGTCCCCCGCCGAGCCACGATCGCCGAGAGCCGGGTTCAGCAGCGTACTGAGTCGATGCACAGGTGTCTCCGCCCACGCGGGCAACCTACGATGCGAAGGCAAGGGTTCAAGTATCCCGCTGACGATCCAGAATCGACGGCGGGTGGCTCCGCCTATAGTACGTCATCGCGTACCGCAGTGGCTCGTAGTGGTTTTCGCCGGTAAACGGCTCGCTAAATCGGTCCGCTACGAGATCCGTACGAACAAGAAAGGCGTTCGAGCCGGTTGAATCGCAGCCGACCAAACTGTATCCCAACAGGCGGCCCAGATTCTCGTAGGCTTTGAGACTTGCGCTGTAGTTCTGTGTGCCGTCCCAGAATCGGGTTGGCTCGTAGTTCACCTTCCAGTCAATGTCGGGTGGAAGCGCGGCATTATATTCCACCACGACCACGCGCGGTCGGTATGCCTTGAGTCCCTCCCAGACGTGGTAGGTGTTCTGGTCAATATCGACCGAAAGGAGGTCGAACTCAGCAGGCACACCAAGTGATCCGAAAAGGCCTGCTACGTTTTCCCGCGTCACGAAGCCGATATGGTGCCTTAGACAGCCGTCGGCTAAATCACGCCGACCGTGTATCGACCCAAGGAACTGATCGCCACCGTCGAACCAGAATCCTCTCCAGCCTTGCGACAGCAGGAAGGCAGTATTGTTCTCACGCCCGTCGCCCACGCCGATCTCGACGAACACCTTCGACGTTGTCCCAATGCGCTTAAAAATCTCGTGAATAATCCCATCCTCGCCGTTCTGTGAACAAATCTGCGTCTGATACCGGAGCAGTCGCTTTGGGTCGTTGAAGCGGGGATCGTCCCGAAGGTCGAAGTCCAGAAGTCTGATCTGCTCAAGCATGTTGAGGTGATTTAGCTGCGTCTTCATGTCTCCCAAAGAGAGCACAATTTTGCGCAGATGACTGATGACAGGCAGTCGCTGGTAGAGGTTCGAAAGTGTCCTAAGAATCATATGGAATGTATACCGATAGGAACCGGACCCCAGATCGCTTAAGTCTAGCCTGCGTCTATGTCCCTGCAACGAGCCCAACCGCTGCGAGGAGAAAGGGCGGACGTGATTTAGCCGCGTCCGCGGCAAGCACCCAGCCAACGGCGGCAGGGCGTCTCGACCCACAAAAAGCACGCCACAGATGCTGTGGTCACCGTGAGTCCGTACATTGCGAACGACCACCATAGGCCGTTTTCGCCGAGGCCCCCCACGGAGCGATTCCACCACGTGGCGATCGGTTCGTGGAGAATGTAAAGCGAATAACTTGCCTCACCCAACATCAGCATAAGCTTCCCACAAAGAAATTTGGGGGACTTCGCAGCTGCCGCACCAAAGATCAAAGTGCCGAAGGCAATGGCCTGAATCGGTGCCGAGAGGCACCACGTGGGCAGCCAAGAACGCAGGCCGAAGAGGGCCAGTGTGAAAGCGATCCCCAAGGGAAAGATGCCCGCCCGCCACCGTCCTCCCGCTGCGCCACCGGTGTCGAGGAACCAGCGGCACAACGCCATCCCGAGGAGAAACTGGGGCAGGTGCAGCAGGGGAAGGTAGAGGGCCATGTTCGTGTAGAACACGCTCGGGTTCCCACCGCCGGTGATGGCTTCCCGAGTAACGGCAACAGCCAATAGCAATCCCGCGACAACCGCCAGACTATAGCGCGCGGGCCATCTACCGAACGAATCCGCGAGGAAGGGAAACAACGCGTAGAAGAACGCTTCCACCGAGAGCGACCACGCAGGGCCGTTCCAGATGATTGCAATGGGCGGCCACCACGCCTGCAGGAGGAGCGGCAGAAGAACCAGACCCGCGACACAATCTGCGAACGGTGAAACCCGCGACACGAGACCCGAATACACGAACAGCGGTGACGCAATGAGTAGACCCAGGAGGTACGCCGGCATGATCCTGACCACTCTCGCCCACCAGAAGGCACCCCGCGACGTTGTGATGCCGACAGACGCTGCAGGAGCCCCGTAGGCGTAGAGAAGGACGAACCCCGAGAGTATGAAGAAAAAAGAGACAGCGTCGTAACCACTGGCCGTCAAGTTGCGAAGAAACCCGGGCTCCAGCGTCGGCGCACGGTGGTAGAAGAGCACGTCAACAGCAGCGAAAAACCGCAGTGACGTGAGGAGTGGAAGGGGTTGCCGCTTCGCAGTTGCGGGAGGCGGGATTGGCCGCTCTCCGTCGGCGATACCCACAGCCTCCACGATCATGCCTCAGGCACGAGCGGCTCATCCGCCCGGCCGATCACGTCGTCGAGCAGCCCAGCGAACTCGGGCTTCACGAGCAGTTCACGCCCTAGGCAGAGAGCATCGAGGCCTGTTCGGCTGAAGCAGGCAATCGCTTGTTCTGGCGTGTCGACGATCGGCTCGTTCTCGTTGAAGCTTGTGTTCAGGAGGATAGCCACGCCGGAAAGCTTCGAGAACGCCTCGATTAGGTCAAAGTAGTCTGCGTTGGTTTCGCGGTCAATGCTCTGTAGCCGCCCCGTGCCGTCTACGTGGCTCACCGCAGGCAGCCGCTCCCGCCACTCAGGCCGGATCTTGACCACGTGCATCATGAATGGGCTGAAGACGTCCTGCTCGAAATAGGTTCCCACCATGTGCCGCAGGACGGTGGGCGCGAATGGCCGGAACATCTCCCGCCGCTTGATCTTCGCGTTAATGAGCTCCTTCATCTTTGGCTGGGTCGGATCGGCGAGGATCGACCGATTACCGAGCGCCCGTGGGCCCCATTCACTTCGACCTTGGTACCAGCCGATGACGAGCCCGGCGCGCAGTAGGCGGGCGACGACGGGGGCCACGGACTCTGCCGGTAGCGTCTTCCAAGGCGCCCCAGCTGAGGCGGCGGCATCCTTCGTCACGGCGTCAGCGTACAACGGCCCCCAATAGGCGTGCTTCATCTGAAATCGCTCACCGCCGCCTGCGACATTGTGCCACGCCCACAGCGCCGCCCCAAGCGAGCAGCCCTCATCGCTGGCGGCTGGCTGCAGGTAGGCTTCCTGAAATGGCGTGTCGCGGAGCAACCGGGCATTGGCTACGCCGTTGAGCGCGCAGCCGCCGGCATATGCAATCCGCGTTGTCGGCACGAGCCTGTGGAGCCGTCTTGCGCAGTGCATGAAGGCCTCCTCAAACCTGATCTGACAGGAACGGGCCAGATTTTTTTCTCGGTCCCCAACAGGATCCTCGCGTTGCCGCGGCGGACCGAATCGCCTCACGAGCGCGGGGGTGTAGAGCGGATCAACGGCGATCGTTCCGTGCACATCGCAGGAGTTAGGCACGCCACCGCGAAGGATTTGGAACGAGTCGCGGCACAGCCGGAACCAGCCGTCCTTCGGGAGGCTGACGAGTTCCTGCATGTCGACTTCATAGGCGTTCTCGCCGTACGGCGCCAGCCCCATTACCTTGTACTCCTCGCCGAACCCGCCGAACCCCATCAGTTGGCAGATCGCGGTGTAAAAGAAGCCCAGGCTATCGGGTATGAGCACGCGGTCTAGGACCTCGATCCGGTTTCCCTCGCAGCGGGCCGCCATCATCGTGGCGAAGTCGCCGGAGCCGTCGTAGGAGAAGCCAGCGGTGAGGCCGTCGAACGGCGAGCAGTAGTAGGCGCTGGCGATGTGGGCGAGGTGATGCTCGACAGGCACCGTGCGAAACCTCGCCGCTGCTGGATCCTCGCCACAGGCCTCCGCGATCCGTGAGACGAAGCTCGTGGACTGCTCGGTGAGCCGCCTGAAGAACGCCTTCGCGGCGGCGAGCCCGGAGGACGGATTGGACAGAACGTAGCCTACCTTGCCACCGAGGTTGGCCTTCGGCTGCCGGGGCACCGCTATGTAATCGATATCGCGGAGTTTCAGGCCCGCATCGGTGAGGATAGAACGAATCGCGTGGATGGGAAACGCGGAGTTGTGCTTCACTCGCTTACCTAGCCGCTCCTCGGACAGGGCCATGGTCAGCCGGCCATCAAGTAGCAGGCAGGCCGAGGCATCGGGGTGACCGAAGTTGACTCCGAGAATCGCAGTCATGTCGTTTTCAGCTTTCGGTTGATCGGCATCATAACACTGAAATACGTGTAAACTCTCGTGTCGGAGGCACCGTGCCACAAAGGGTTCGGCGGTCTTCGAAGGGATTTCATCGTTGTTGTTCCAGCAGAAGAACGCACGCAGCTCTTATTCTAAGCCCAGTTTGTAAGAGGGCATGTTCCAACGTTTTCTGGGATCGGCTGAAACCGACGAGTAGAGACGGCCGTCTAGGGCGTCACTTCCGAGTGATTTTGCCTGTAAGTTTAGATCGGGCTCCGTCACCTGTTCCGATCAATGCCTCATCACCTTACCCTAGACTTGAACGAGATCCGGCGTCTTCACCCAAACTGCCAACCGACGACGAGGCCCGTTCGATCTTGCGGCACGAGGACCAGCGGCGGAGTTTTCGCGCCACGGTTCCGATGCCGCAGTCATCACTTACACAGGCAAGCACGTCGGCGGGCTCTCGCGTTGAATCGGAGTCCCACCGTAGTTCGGCAAGCGAGTCACCTGCGGCCGACACGCTAAAGAAACGGTAGGGAGCCAGTGACTCCAGATAGGCCAGCAGTTCCGATCGCGTGTAGCCGAACCGGCCCGTGTTCTCGTCTGACTCGAAGACAATGTGCGGACGGTGCCTGCGAATCGTTTCTTCCGCCCCGCGAAAGGCGGCGAGTTCGCCCCCTTCCACGTCGATCTTGATCACGGCAGGCGCGGGAATCGTGCCGTCAGCTACAAGCGTGTCGATCCGAACCATCGGGCGCCGTAACAGGGTCGAACGAGACTCCCGGGCCCTCGTAGAGGCGTGAATAGAGTGAGATCCCAGGAAAAGTTCCGCCGTCCCATCGCTGTCCGAGACCACCTCGTCCCGCACAATAAAATTCTGTAGCCCGTTGAGGCGGGCGGAAGCGGCGATTGCCTCCGCTAGAACGGGCAGCGGCTCGAAGCTCACGATGCGTATTGAGGGTAGACCGTCGGCCGCTCGAAAAATCCTCGCCAACTCCATCGACATGAACCCGATGTTGGCGCCGATGTCGTAGAATACGTTGCCTGGCTCGAGAACCGCCGCGCAGGCGGCTAGGACGTGCCAGTTCCACGTTCGACCTGAGTTGAGGATGCACGCGTATACGTCCAGACTCGTCGGCTCGAGTGCCAGTAGCGCGCCCTCGCGAGTGATGATTGAACGGGAGCGGTCCCCGCGGACGAGCGATCCTAGGTACCTCGGTAGTGCGCCCTTGCCGCGGGGTAGAAACCGGTTGAGAAACACGGCGATTTTCATCGTTGCGGAAAGATTATCGGCGCGGTGCGTAGACATGGAATTCATGGTATTGGGGTTTTAGGTGGAATCCATGGAAACGCATTCAGGTTGCGAGCCGCGGTCGAAAAGCCAAGCATAGACAGCGGTCAGCCTGTTGGTCGCGGTGGGCCAGCCGTACGAACGAGCCACAAGATTCCAGCTGCGGCGGCCCATCTCCTCGAGCGCGAGACGATCGAGGCGACACGCCGACTGCAGGCCAGCCGCCAAGCCATCGACACCGACGGGCACCCACCAGCCGCAGTCATGTGTTTCGATCGGCCACCACGGCGTTCCTTGTGTGGTCAGCACAGGCAGGCCCCGGGCGAGAGCTTCGGCGACGACGATCCCGAAGTTCTCCGAGTGGGATGGCAGTACGAACAGGTCGCTTGAATTCATCAAGCGATCGCGGTCCTCGCCCCAGCAGGCCCCGCGCATCTCGACATGGTTTGACAAGTCGAGTGATTTCACTGCCGCGGCCACTTCCGCGGCATGGCCGCATTCGTCCGGGCCGGCGATCAAGAGCCGCCAGCCGACGGGGCGGACAGCTGCCCACGCATGCAAGAGGTCGAGAAGGCCCTTGATGGGATGGATTCGGGACAGGAACAGGGCCGTCATTGGTCCCCTGTTGGCTCTGGCTGGGTATCGATCCGGCACGGCTACCCCAAAGGGGATCACGGCGACCGGCTGCCGCAGCCCAAGAGCCCGGAGGTCATCTCGCTCCCGCTCCGAAGTGACATGAAAAATATCGACCGCCGCGAGGGCCCGTCGTTGGTAGAGCGACCACGCCAGGCGCTTCCTGCCAGCGCGGTGAGCCAGGGCTCGCGGGGCGAGCATGCCATGCGGACTGACCACCACGCGTATGCCGTGCGTCTCTCGGGCCTGCGACGCGATAATGCCAGAGTATTGCCAGATACCATGCTGATGCACGATGGCGGGCCGAAGCCCGGCGATCACTCGCGGCAGTTCGGGCGAGTAGGAGAACATCCGCGGTGGCCAGGATGAAACACGGACGCAGGTCGCCCTGCCCATAGCCTGCGGATCCCAAGCCTCATTTGGCGGCAGCAGGCCGATGAGCGATAGGTCGATCTCCGGCCGCGTGCTGAGCCCAGCCACCATGCCCTCAACGGCGGCTTGTACCCCGGCTGCCTCACGGCCCGTGGCACTCGTGACGTGCAGCACACGAATGGCGCCGCGGAAGGCCGCGGCATACGGCGGAATGGCGGCATCTGAACCGCTCATGCCGTGGTTCGCCGCTGCCGTTTGACGACCTCGTAGATGTCCCCGATGCGTTGCACCTGCGCCGCCGCGTCGAATCGCTGACTGGCGACCATTCGGGCAACTGCGCCCATGCTGGCCGTCACGGTCGGATCCGTCAGAAACCGCTCCATGGCCGTGGCTAGGGCGTGCGGATCGGCAGGCGGGACAAGCGCGCCTGTGTGACCGGACTCGATTAGGTCGCGTACACCGCTCAGGTTCGAACCAATCGCCGCCCTGCCAACGCTCGCCGCCTCGACGACCGGCCGGGCGAAATGCGGCCGAGTGGACGGAAACACCAGGAACTCGCAGGCAGCGATCACCGGAAGAATATCGTGCACAAACGATGAACGGCAAAAGATGCCGGCGAGATCGGGTTTCATAATTTCGCGATGCGCCCGTTCGTAGTCCCGTGCCAGCCCCAGTGCCGGAAGCAACGTGCGGGCGATTCTCGCCTTGAGAGATGTCGTTTCCGTCAACTCCATGCCCGGGGCCACGATCCGAAGCGTCGGAAACCGCGGCCGCAGTTCGCGGACCGCCGCAATGAGCGGGAAGATGCCCTTGATCTCGGAAAGCCCGCCAACATAGGCAACGGCACGATCCTCCGGCGTGAGGCCGAACCGCTCCCGCTCTCGCCGGATTGCAGCCGCATCGGGCTGAGAGTGGACGGGGACAACGTTATGCACGACTTGTCCCCGACGCCCTTGAACCCAGGCCTCCCGATCAGATTCGGAGAGGAAGATGATCTCGTCGGCTTCGTGCAAGAGGCGCTCGCGAAGGAACCGCCGCCGCATTCCAAAATAGCCCTGCACCGGTGACTCGCGCACGTGCCAGACGACTGGGACATCGCTACCGCGGAGGCCGGAAGCAACAAGCGCAAGCGTTACGCTGTTTAGGTGTATGAGATCGGGACGAAATTTGTGGATCATCCTGTGGATCGTCGCCATGCCGGCAAGCTGCTTCGCGATTCCTCGGGCCTGGTAGGCGCAAGCCTGCGGATCGCCAAGCCTAGCCCAGCCCGCCGTCGTGTGGCGAAAGAGCGGGATTTCCGGGGCATCGAAAACCTGTGCTCCGCAGGTCTCGTAAAGCGTCCGCACCTCGCGGTTCGGCTCCACCATCGCCACAGCAACATCGTGGTCAGCCGCCACCATACCTTCGACGAGGTAGCGGAGGCTGACCACAGATCCTCCTAGGCTGCCCGCGTGCTGGATATAGAGAAGCCGCATTTCAGTTATCAGTGAGGAAGGGCTTGGTCGCAATGGCATACAACGACTCATGCCGTCGGACTTCTACGTCCCGACTTGGGTCAAACTCGCGGATACGAGCATTCGGCAAGCCACAGATTCTCAGGAGGGCAACGACGTTGGCTTCGTCGAAGAGAAACCGATGCTCGCCTGACATGTGAGCGATGTGGTTTACTACGTCCATCGGGGTGCCTAGTTCGCAGTCGGGCGGACTCTTGATGTAACCGAACAACTCCGCTCGAAGCGACGCATCAGTGTATGACCGTACATACATCCCTCCGTTTGGGACGGAGAGGTTGAAAATGCCACCAGGCGCGAGCACTCTCACGCATTCGTTAACCAGTTGGCGAAGCTCTGGAAGTGGGAAGTGCTCCAAGACGTGCGAACTGTAGATCTCGGCTACCGAGCTTTCCGGTAACGGCAGTCGCCTTCGAAGGTCCCAATAGAACGTGGCCGAAGGCATAAGGTCGATCGTTAGCCATCCTGTCGGAGGGCTGATCATGCCCGGACCGAGCTCGATTCGCCGGGGTTCGGGATACGATAAGAACCGACGGCAGCGAAGCCGTGTTCGCACCTGCAAGAACACACGGCGAAGTACACGATATGGCGGTAACAGAGTTCTCAGAATCAGGGGGGGGGTCATCGGTTTCACTCGACTTGCAATGCTCACGTAAGCGAATCCTTTCTGGTATTAAGCGTGATGTGGTCGATCCAGGAGACCAATGACGTCGCGGCCCGCTCCGGCGTTAGTTGCCCGACCGCGGCATCGATCCGGTGCATCCATCCATCGCGATCCAGATCCGGCAGGGCCAGAACGGTATCGATCGCGGCAGCGATATCGGCCGGTTTATCCGACGCCGTGAAGTGGACAATGTCGTCATAGCCCGGGCCGATTCCTGCTGTGCGGGTACTCACAATTGGCTTAAGGTACGACAGGTAATCGAGGAGCTTCGACGGGAAATTGGTGCGGTTGTCCTCGAATTCAAGCGGTCGCGGATTCACCAAGATATTGGCGGCCGCGGCTAACTCTGCCAACTCCTCCTCCGGCACCATTCCTAGGTCCTCGACACCGGGCGTCGTCACGCACGCCCTCGTGATGCCCGTATCAAGGCCCTTGCCCTGCCCGGTGATTACGAGTCGTACCCCCTTGGTCTTCAGCAGCGGCAGGGCGGCGATAAGCAGATCCAAACCGCCGGCCCGCGAGTGTGAGCCAGCGTAGAGGAGCAGCGGATGTTCTTCGCCCCGCGCGGCCGTGGTGGGTAAACGCCTCGGCACGACGGCGCCGGCGAGCAGATGCTTACGGGCTACTGGCGCGTGCTCAAATGCCCAGTGCGAGATGAAGGCCACGCCGAGGGCTAGGCTTGTGTCGCGAGTGAAGCGGCGCCAATCATCATCGAGCGGGTTGAAGCAATCTAGAACCAAAGGTATCCACGGAATAGATTCAAGTGTCGCGGCAGCGGCGACGCCCTGCATCCAAGGATCGGCATTGTAACTCACGATCACATCGGGCTGCTCCTCTTGAATCGCCGTGCATACCGCCTCGCGATAACTCTTGCGGAGCGATCTGTTCCTAAGACGGGCTATATTCGTGTAGCACAACTGCCGCGCATCCGAATCAATCGCTGCCGTGTGCGACCTGCTTGCGGAGCGAATTCGCAGCGGCCCCCATGGCCAAGTGCGATGTGGCTCGTGGCCGATCCAGCGGACTCGATGCCCTCCCAGCCGCAGTCCTCCGATGAACATCCGCTGCCACCGCATTGTCGCGGGATGGGGCGCGGTACCGCGGAGCAGATTCTCCGGAGACTGAAGTGGACCGGTCCAAAGGATGTTCACCCGATGGCCGCCACGATTGTCCAAGGCACTGGCGGAGGAGCGGTCTGCTCGCGTACCGACCTGACCACGTCGACGAAGTATCTGGCGATGCTGTGGGGCGAAAAATGCTTGGCATGCGAGCGAATCGAACAGCGTGCGTCCGCATTTGGTGGACCGGCGACGATTCGTTCACGTATCGCACGGGAGAGCGAGGCGGTGCTGCCCGACTGAAAAACGGAGCCCATGGTCGTCGTGGCGAGAAGGTCCGCTGCACCGCATGCATCGGAACAGACGACGGGCGCGCCTGCAGCGAGGGCCTCGTTGACCACCACTCCCCAGCCGTCGAAGCGGCTGGGAAGAACAAGTAAATCGCAAGAAGCGAGCACCCCCCCAATTTCTCGGTTTGGCATGGAGCCTCGCCAAGTCATTCGGCCCGCAAACCCCGCGGAATCAGCCCGCGCCCGTAGCGAGGACTCCAGCGGCCCGGCCCCGGCAACTTCGAATGTCCAAGGCAGGTCCGCCACGGTTTCAAGTGCCTGCAGGAGGAGATCGACTCCCTTGCGATGAATGATCTGGCCCACGAACGCGATGCGGAATGGCGGTGCCTCACCCATGGGCGGCACGTGCTTCACCGCGGCCGTGGCGGCCACGTATGCAAAGGGAAAGATTGCCTCGTGCCGAAAGCCCGCTGTGCGATACCAATCGACACCAAGGCTGCCCATGGCGAGGATCAACGGTAGTTTTTTGGCGTATCTCGCGGCATCGATGGAGGACCGCAACCGCCTGATAGCTCCTCGGACGCCATGGCCGTCATGTGCCTCCGAGATCAAGCCTGACGTGGCATGCCGGGCGACTGCCTTTCGGAACATCGCCGACACGAACGGATTGCAATGAAGCCCTGAGAAGATGTGGAGCGTGTCGAATTGTTGCGTGTCGAAAAGGCGGGAAGACTCGGCTTCCCTTGCTCCAAGCAGCTTAATGCCTGCACAGGTGGGCTGAGACCATCCCAAGGCAATCCGATCAGCCGGCACGTCCTCGGCATGGACACACACCACGTCTGCGTCCGCAGCCTCCGGCAACGCTTCCAGAAACGGCATCTGGTGCATTGACGGGATAGGCTGCCAGAACACGTACCGCCGCGGCATGTGTGGCAAGCCAGTCATGAGCGACCCAGCATCGCTCGATCGGCGGCCGACAGCCAGCGCACCCGGCCAGCGTCGAAAGTCTCGTCCGGTGTCATATAAGGCCGGTCCCACTGGCGGTCGGGGTCAGCCCATACTTCGAATGCGTAGCCTGCATCGATGCACGGCACCTGCAGTGGTTCGAGCTGCACTAGGATCCGCAGTTTTCCTATCCCGGCCCCCACAAGACAAACCTCGGGGGCTTCGGCGAGCGATGTGAGGTCAAGCCTGTCCGCGAATGATCTGCTCGGTGAAATCGCGAGCCAATTAACTGACTCAGCGCCAATCGCAAGGAGCGAGCGTGTGATCGCCTCCCGCTTGGGGCCGATTGCGCAATGCACGACGAGTACGCGGCGGTCGGCGATCAGCTTCCGCATGGCAGGTCCGCGCACCAGTGCGTAGACGAAATAGAAAGGAACATAGTTTTTGAGCGACAGGCGATGCCCCCCATCCCGGAGCCACGCGGCGAGTGCGGGGAAGTAGGCTTCCGTGAAAGGGGTTTTTCCGTAGGAGAGGTGGATGCCGAGGGTTCCCTTGCGAAGCAGTGTGCTGCAGTCGTCGGCGAGGATTGGCCGGTACGCGTTCCATTCGCGTGCTGTAAAAGTTCCCGACGACACGCCGGAAGCTGTTGATGCATGAAAGCCGGAAAACATACGTCGCATTCGCCCAAGCGTCTGTCGGATGCCTCTGACGAGGCGGGGCAGGGGCGGAAGCCGCAGGCTCGGCGACTGCTGACCGAATAGGAAGAAAAACTCGCCATCGCTCAGCCGGCAGACGGGCAGGAACCGCCTGCCCACGGCCTCCGCGACGTTGTCTGTAAACGAGTGAAACCAGTCATCGCAGACGCAGTTTGTGGGAGCGAGAACGCGGTCCGTCGGTCTGGCCTGCATGTGAAAGCCAGGTACGTGGAATGGAATCGAGTACGGCAGGATCCGGTACGGAACAGGTAGGCCCCACGAATCGAATGCCTTGTCGACGGCCGTTGTCACCCGCGAGGCACCACGTTCCATGCCAGTTCCGGCATTAGGTACCCCGGCCGCCTGTAGGTGTCCATGTATGTCATGTTGACGCCGTCGATCTGCATTAACTGCACGCCGATGGAAACGTCCTTATGCACGATCCAGCGGTCGGGATCGATGCCGATCGAGGGGCTCACGACGTAGTCGCCCGGCATCAGTAGGTTGCCGGGGACCTGACACCGCGATGTGAACACGCCAAGGCGGCGCTCGTGCCGTTGCATGTCGTCGTCGAAGGCGCGGAACAGAAGCGCACCGTCGTTGGCGATAAGGTCGAACCCGACGCGCAGGTTCCGCTCGACGACTTTCACTTCATACGTCATCTCGATCTCGAACGGCAGATGCGTGAAGAAGTTTGCTCGGTTGTCGTTTCCGAGTTGGAACACTCGGATGTCCAGCACCCGCAGGGCGGGATCGGGACGAAGCAACGCGAGTTGGGCGTGTACGGCAGTTGGTGACGACGCAGAAACCTCAATGAGGTATTTCTTGATCACCTCGTGCACGTTGCCCGTCAGCCAGACCTGCCCATTCTGGAGCGCCACGGCCGAGCGGCAGAGTTGGGCGCAGGCAGACATGTTATGGCTCACGAAGATGACCGTACGGCCCTCGTGGGCTACGTCCTGCATTTTGCCGAGGCATTTCTTTTGAAACTCGGCATCGCCGACCGCGAGCACCTCATCCACCAGCAGGATTTCGGTTTCCAGATGCGCTGCCACCGCAAATGCGAGCCGCGTGTGCATGCCGCTGGAATACCGCTTCACGGGCGTATCCACGAACGCCTCCACGCCCGAGAAGGCCACGATCTGGTCGAAGCTGCGGGCGATTTCACGCCGGCGCATGCCTAGGATCGCGCCATTGAGAAAGATATTCTCTCTGCCCGTGAGTTCAGGATGGAAGCCTGTACCCACCTCTAAGAGCGAGCCAACGCGGCCGTGCAGTTCGACGCGGCCGCTCGTGGGGGCGGTGATACGGGAGAGGATCTTGAGGAGGGTGCTCTTTCCGGCTCCATTTCGACCGACGAGGGCGACCGTGTCACCCCGCTCGATTTCGAAGCCGACGTCACGGAGAGCCCAAAACTCGCCTCGCGCCGCCTGGGCAGGCTGTCTGCAGAAGACGCTGCCCAAGCGTGCGATCGAATCGCGGAGCGTTTCGTACGGGGCGGTGTTTTGGCCGAGCCAGTAGCGCTTTCCCAAGCCCTCGACGCGGATTACGGGATTCTTCATGTGTTGTGCACGGAGTCCGTCAGGCTATATCGGCGAATGTTGATTCGACTTTCTGGAAGTACTTCACTCCGGCCACGAGGACGACAGCGGCGCCCACCGCCCCCACCCCCATGGTCCGCACGTCGAGCGGCGTGCCGAGGACCGACCAGCGGAAGCCCTCTACCGCTGCAACCATAGGGTTTAGGGCCCAGACCAATCGCCACTTCTCAGGGACAATCGACGCGGGATAAGCCACGGGGCAGAGGAACAGGAGCATCTGGATCATGAACGGGATGATGTAGCGTACGTCGCGGTAACGGATTGCGCTAGCGGAGAGGAACGTCCCGGAACCGATGGTGAACGCTGCGGCGATCGCAACCACAAGCGGCAGGAATACGATGTTGGCCGACAGCGGTGTGTGGTAATACAGCATCAGTCCGACGAGAACGACCGAACTTACGATGGCGTCGAAGCCGGCGGTCACGATGCTTGCCAGCGGGATAAAGACGCGGGGAAAATAAACCTTCGTGAAAAGGCTTGTGCTGTTGACGAGGCTTAGCGATGCCTGGGAGACACTCGAGGAGAAGAACGTCCAGGGCAGCAGGCCCGCATAGCTGAAGAGCGCGTAGGGCATCCCGTCGGAGGGCAGGTTTGCGAGTTTTCCGAAGAACACGGTGAAAACGATCGCCGGTAGGAGCGGTTGAAGGAATGCCCAGGCTAGGCCGAGCGACGTCTGCTTGTAACGCACTGATATGTCGCGAAGCACGAGGTAGTAGAGCAGTTCCCGCTGTTCCCACATATCGGAAAGCCCGGGCGCATTGCCTGCGGAGGGCGTGATCACCGTCGCCATCTCCGGACCCGTTTTTCGCGGTTCGCACGCGGTCCTGAGTTGGCGTGGTACATCGTGAAGTTTCATGTCGCCCCCATGTTCGAAAAAATCTCCACGAGTTGAGCCGCCATTGCCTTGGGCGTGTAAAGAGCCTGAGCCCTTGCAAGGCCCCGCATTGAGAAGTCCCGACGTTTCACTAGATTCATACGAAGCACGTTCAAGCAAGTAACTAGGGCGGACACATCGCCCTCAGGGAAGATAAGTCCAGCATCTCCGATTACCTCAGGGATTGCGCCGCTATTGGAGCCCACAACCGGAACACCCATAAGCATGGCCTCGGCGAGCACTACCCCGAACTGTTCTTTCCAAGAAGGCGTACTTAGCGAAGGAATTGCCAAGGCATCCATTCCGCCGTAATAAGCCGCCATCTCGGATCGGGGGACAAGTCCCGCAAAGTCTACGCGGCTTGTCAGTCCTAGTTCCGCAATCCGGCTTTCGAGTCGTGCACGATCAGGGCCGCCACCAACAAAGAGAAGTCGTGCTGTGCCCTCCATTCTCGCCCAAGCATCGACCAAGTCGAAGACGCCTTTCTCGGCGGCGATTCGCCCGACGAATCCGACCGTAAAAGGGGAGTGCCGAGTGGTTGTCTTCGGTGGATGACCTCCGTCGGCGGCAGCCGCACCCAAGGGATATGTGACTTCGATTCTTCCGCGGTAGCCGCGGCTTTTGAGCACATTGGCTGCATCGGTGCATGAAGCAAGAATGACATCGGAAGCTGCAAAGCTCGCGCATTTCCGCACACGATGACGCAGACGGTTCAGCGAATACGGAATGTTCTGGAGGCTGCAACTCATGGTCAGCGGCCACCGAGCGATTATTCGAGCGAGAAAAAGTGAATGAATTGTGGCAAACGAATTGAACTCTTGGGCGCAGACAACAATCCGAGGGCGGGACCTTCTGATTTCCGGAACTAAGTCACGATATCGTCCACATGTTCCTGTGGTTAAGCGAAGTGGAATAACTCGATACCCTTCTTTTTCTTCAGGTTTCACCCGAAACACTTCGGTGGCGCCGTATCGAGACTGAAGCCACGAGGCAGGACTGACAAGGGTTACATCGAAGCCATAGTCATCTGCAAGTGACTTGAAAACAGAGCGATTCTCCGGAACGACAAATGCCGAAGCGATAGCAAGAAGGCGAGTCATGGGCCCGTCTCGGAAAGCGATGTCATGTAATATTTCATGTGCTCTCGCGAGATTGTCTCCCAAGAGAAAAAATCCCGGGCTGCGAATGCGGCTTTTTCGAGTTCAGACTTCTTATCCGGATTCTCAAGAACTTCCTTGATTGCTGTGACTAACGCCGGAACATCACCGGGAGGCACGATAACAAGCGTCCGAGCCGAAATAATGCTGCCGAGCGGTTTTTGCGGCGTCGTTGTGATGAGTGCCCGTGCTTGAGAGAGTGCAGCCAGCATGCCGCCATGTCGTAGAGAGGCGCCCGCAGGATACGGCAGCACGATGGCATCGCATGCAAAGAGTGCATCCGCAACATCGGTTACGGGGAGATGTGAAGTCCAGCGAATGCGGGATTCAATGCCTAGGCTTTTCAGCTTTTCGCGTATCGAGTCGGGCACTTGATCGATTGCGCCTAGATTTCCCCGAGAGACGGTTTTT
The DNA here is from genome assembly GCA_026401075.1 of Planctomycetia bacterium. Taxonomy (GTDB): domain Bacteria; phylum Planctomycetota; class Planctomycetia; order Pirellulales; family UBA1268; genus CAMCQY01. The sequence continues at coordinate 5,209 of JAPLNQ010000004.1, read as the reverse complement.
CCGACTAACAGCAACGTCACAAGGGGGAGGCGCGAGACTGCCTCAAAGAGAATTTCTAGGCCTAGGGCGGTGCCAAAATGACCTAGGAGGAAGTGGTCCGGCGGTACGTCGTAGCGAGCGCGCATATGGGCCCGAGTCTCGGCGCTTTCGTCGGCCACTGGAATATTGCTTCCTATCGGCACTTGATAGGCGATTGCACCGAAACCCCGCAATGTATCCACGTCGGTGGTATCGGCCGCAATGACAAGATCGGCATCTTTTGCCAGCCGACGAATCAGCCAGTCCATTAAGGCGTTCGCCTTTGGGAACAACGGTCGGCGGTTGATATCATGGAAAGTGACGGCGATACGACCCGGCCAGCGTTTCCAACGCAGATACAGCGGCAAAAGATATGCGGCAAGCCGGCAGTTTTGGTACATGCCCCCGTTGTGCTGTAGGTGAACCCATTGTGCGCCGGTGCTCTCGAGCGTGCGATGCAGCAACCCTAGCGTAAACCACGACCATGTGGGATACGCGGCTGCTATCGACGCGCGGCAATTCGAGTGCACACTCCCTTTCGGGACAAAAAGCGACACTCGAGCACCGCGGTCGATCAGGCTGTTAGCGAGCAGGGCCGTATAGTCCCCAATCCCTCCCTTGGTGGGCGGAAACTGATCGCTGACGATTAAAACCGAGGGCATTGCATTTGGAACAAGCGTTTGTCCGAATTTAGACGGCATACATGCTGGTGGAATATTCAGTTTTCGCTATTCTTTGGACTCGAACCAAGACTGATGTGCTCGTCAGGATATCACTAAAATGTTTCAACTTCGCACGAGACTCAAGAAAGGTCTTGCAAAAGTGGCGACGACACTTCTGTGGGGCGTGAGGCAGCAGATTTTTGAGGAACTTCTCAAAAATGATGCGATCAGACCGGATGCAAAGTACGATGCGATTATCCGATTGAGTCAGTCGTGTAACGTCCAAGACTTCGCTGTAATGGGAAATCTTGGTCTGATCCGCGGGAGCGCCCATGATGCATCGATTCTCAAGCACTACGCTCTCCACGGGTCATGGGCGTCGAGGACGATCCGGCCCCTGAATGAATTTTTTTCCCGACATGCCGGCGGTACCTACATCGACATCGGCGCGAACATCGGCCTTACCATTATTCCTATCGGACGCCGCTCCGGGGTACGGTGCATCGGGATCGAGGCGGAGCCACGCAACTTTGCCTATCTGCGAGAGAACGTGGCCGTTGCCGGGGTGGGCCACAGTGTCACACTGAGAAACGTCGCCGTTTTTTCCCGTCATTCCACACTCGAGATGGAACTCGCCCCCTCGAATCTCGGCGATCATCGCATTCGTCCGCAGGTTGCCGCTGTCGCGCTCGAGGAGGAGCACCGGCGAAGCGTCGTATTGGTTGCTGCCGAGAGCCTAGACACGATCATCTCTGGTGTTGATCCCGATTTTGCGTGCCTCGCCGCTCCGCTCGCGGTGAAAATAGACGTGCAGGGAGCAGAGCCCTTCGTTTTTGAGGGGGGCCAACGGCTCTTGGGCGCCGCGGGGTTGCTGATCGTCGAATACTCCCCCTACTGCATGGCCAGAATGCAGGCCGATCCGGAGCATATCCTGAAGTTTCTCAGTTCTCATTTCACGCATCTACGCATCGCACAGCAGGAGGAAGATGCCCCATCGGCTCCTATGCCGATCAGAGATGCCATCGTGTATCTGCGTAAGTTCGCCGAGAACAACGCGGATCGGCCGTGCGAATATCTGGACATCATCGCGGAACGGTAGCCCCATCGTGGGGATTCGCGAGGACTGCAACTGCACCCCTAGGCATAAGGCCGGTTCGACCGCGGCTCATTCCAGAAGCCCGCACGTTGAGTGAGGACGACCCCGCTATGCCGGCTTCGGCATCCGCCAACGCGAAACCGAGCAAAAGGAAAATTAGGTACGACAAGCTGAGCAGGCTCAGAAAGTATGGGTTCATCACGAGCCCAGAAAGCAACGTTAGAACGAACACAATCGAACTGGAAGCCGGCCACGCCGCTGCTGATGAACGAATGTTTTTTCGGAGCGGCAGAAGAATAAGTCCGAAAAACATAAGTATCGGCATAAAGCCGATGATTCCGAAGATCCCCAATGTATCCGCGAGAAAACTGTGGCCCCCAATGGCTCGATCGTCCGTTCCTGAAAAGCCATGGCCAAGTAACGGATTCTTCAAAAATGTGTCGAGGGATGCGAGTAGAAGCGTGGTGCGATGACTCGATGCCGCCTCGAGAGCCGTGGCCATCTCATCGGGCGTGGTGCGGGAAAATATCCCGCTGATCAGTTGTGTGACCTTGGCAAACGCCTCGCCGACTGCCCCGCGCCCGCTCTGCGCTAACAGGGTTTGTCGGATCAGTTCGAACACCGCAAAGAATCCACTGCTAACCCCAACGTAGTACAGCCTCCAACTGATTGTTTTTACCGGGGCGTAGACCGCGAGCAGGATGATCGCAATGAATGCCATTGCCGTGGTAGCGCCGAAGCCCGCTAGCACGGCGACCGTGACAAACGTCAATTGGATGACAATCACGAACAGCCGCCAATAGCCGGAAAGAATCGGGTAAAGCCGTAATAGACTGATCGCGAAGAATAGCATCAGTGGCGCAAAATAAACGAAAGCGCCGACGTATGCTGAGCCCGCGGTCAGATTATCAAGCCCTTGCGTCTGGGAATATTGCTCAGCACGTCCTAGCTGTTCGCGTGCACCGGCAATGAATCCTCGGGCGTCTTGGACGGCGAACAGCCAATACACGGCTGCAACGAAGAAAAGAAACCTACGCTGCCAGTCAAGGTGGCGAGCCAGCGTGTAACCGCAGAGTAGGAAGGGTAGTGACCGAATCAGGATCACCGGGGCGCTCGCCGTCGTAAACAGGCTCGAGATCGTGAAATATCGCCCCACGAGCATGTTGGCCACCATGACGCCCTCGAAGGCGAGCAGCCACAAAACGGCTGGGCGAGAAACCAATCGAAAGAATCCGGCGGTGAAAGGCATCATTACGACCACCACTGTGCCCATGATCTTATAGCCGATATTGAGCCGCCACCAGAGTTGGTAGTGAGCGACTATTAACGTCAGAGCACAGGCGATCCAAAACGGGGGCAATGAGTTCGGAATCGACCGAGTAGCGGCACCAAAGGTGCGAAGTTGCCGACCGAACTTCAGCCCGGCTTTTGACGGCAAAGATTGCAGGTAAGCGCTAGCCATCGCGTAGAGTTAGGCTTGGTAGTATTTTGCCGGCCGTTCGTGGATCGCGTTGCGGGTGTCGATGACCACGGCGCGATATTCACGGAAACAATGGTCGCGGTAGGCATCGTGATCGGTGCAAAGCACGATGGCATCAAAGTCATCTGAAATCGCCACTGCCTTCGTACCGGCAAAGGCACCGTGTGTGCGGCCTGGACGGACCAAGGGAATGTAGGGGTCGTGATAAGAGATTTTGGCCCCAGCGTTTTCGAGCAATTCCCAGATTGCATAAGTTGGCGATTCGCGATCGTCGTCAACGTTTTTCTTGTAAGCAAGGCCAAGGAGGAGAATCTTGGCGCCTTGCACCGCTTTGCCTTGATCGTTCAACGCCTTCGCAGTGCGAGTGAACACGTGCCTTGGCATGGCCGTGTTGATCTCCCCTGCCAGTTCTATGAAGCGGGCTGTGTGGCCAAACTCGCGGGCCTTCCAACTCAGGTAGAATGGGTCGATCGGGATGCAGTGCCCGCCCAGACCCGGACCTGGATAGAAAGGCATAAAACCAAAGGGCTTCGTGCTGGCAGCCGCTATCACTTCCCAGATGTTGATCCCCATTGACTCGTAGATGATCTTTAATTCATTGACGAGCGCGATGTTAACCGAGCGGAAGATGTTTTCGAGGAGTTTCGTGGCCTCCGCGACGTCACAACTCGATACCTCGACAACGCGGGGAACGATAGCCCGGTAAAGATCGGCGGCTTTCCGTAGGCACGCGGGGGTGAGGCCTCCGACCACCTTTGGAATTCGTTCGAGTGAAGTCGGATTTCCAGGGTCTTCCCGCTCTGGCGAGAAGGCGAGGTGGAAGTCATCGCCAGCACGGAGCCCCGACCCTTGTTCCAGACACTGCCTGAGTTCCACCGATGTAGTGCCTGGATAGGTCGTCGACTCTAGAACGACGAGCATTCTTGGGCGGACGAAAGGAGCCAGTGCTGCTCCCGTGTCGAGCACATAGGAGAGATCTGGCGTTCGCTGCGGCGTGAGGGGCGTTGGAACACAAATGACAACCGCATCGACGGTGGCTGCATCCCGCATATCGGCCGTGGTGCGAAGCCGACCAGTCGCCACTGCTGCCTGAATCCGATCAACTGCGATATGCGAGAGATAAGACCGGCCAGCCCGAAGAGATTCAGCTTTGGCTGGGTCACGATCAATTCCAACAACCGTGTAGCCCGCTTTCACGAACGCCAGAGCCAGCGGAAGTCCAACGTATCCCAACCCCACGATGGCGACTGTTTTGGCGGCCGGTGATTCTGTCATACGAGGCTCTCCCGGCTGATGAGCTCGGCCACCTGACGCCGAAAGCATTGCGGTGAAAATTGTTGCACAGCCATTTCGCGGCCACGTTGGCCCATGGCGTCGCGGTCATCGGCGGACAAATCGAATAACAGGGCTATTTTCGTGGCAAGTTTTTCCGGCGATGTTGGGTCGATCACGAATCCGGTGACGCTGTCGTTGACCGTTTCGGGGCAGCCGCCGTGGGAACTTGTGATTACAGGACGCCCACAGGCCGCAGCCTCTGCATTCACAACCCCAAACCCCTCGCCAAAATTCTCGCCACCTCGCGACTCATATCGACTAGGAAAAGCAAACAAGTCGCAAGTCTGATAGAGGCGAACGAGTTCGGCACGCGAAACGCGGCCGGCCAAAGAAACCTTGTCTTGCAGCCCTAGCCGGGCAATATGCCGGCGATGTTGATTCAGAAGATTGCCGGAGCCGGCAACGGTGAGATGGAGAGGCAGGTCTGGCCGATTTCGAGCAAGAATACCCATCGCTTCGATCAGCGTGTCATAGCCTTTATGCCATGAGTCAATGTCATGTCGCCCGACAGTAAGGATATGATGCCGGCGGATTTCCGAGCGATCTACCAGCGGAATGAAAATGTCCGTCTCAACCGGATTATGAATAACTTGAGGAAGCCGTTGGCCGTGAAGCAAC
>JAPLNQ010000223.1 GCA_026401075.1 Planctomycetia bacterium | reverse complement strand
GGTCAACCGACTCAACCCGCCAGGAGTCGTCGGTTCCCAGCAGTCGGGCGTAGTGGGTGGCAAGTGTTTCCATCCCACCAATCTAAGCCATCGCCGGTCCCGAATCCGCCAAACAGTGCCACGAAATTCCCCGAAGAACCCGGGAAGGTCGCTTCGCAGCCCCTCGGGTTTGACCTCCAGCCCATCGTCGCCCACCTCCACCGAACCCTCGCTCCCCTCGAACCGCACCGGGCAGACACCGAGTTTCGTGTTCCATCCCGGGCCGCGGTCGCCGAAGGGTTGCTTCACGAAATCGAGCACGGCGGTCACGCCATTGGCGTAGCGGCAGCTGATGCCGGCCGGCCCCGGCTCATACTCGACCGGCAGCGTGTCGTCGGCTGAGTTGGCCCACTGGCAGAGATCGAGCGTGTGAACGCCCCAGTCGAGCAGGCGGGCACCGGAATCAAAATCGAACAGTCCGCGCCACTTCCCGGCGACATAGTCGGCGTTGTAGGGACGCCATGGGGCGGGGCCGAGCCAGAGGTTCCAGTCGCACTGCTCACGAGGCGGCGCGGGCTCGGCGGGCAGCCAGGCGTTGTCGAGCCTGGGCTCGTAGACGGATGCGTGCAGCGTGTGGAGCTTGCCGAGACCGCCTTCGCGGGCGAGCTTCACGGCATATTGCACGAGCGGCACACTTCGCCGTTGCGTGCCCGCCTGGAAGATGCGGCCCGTTCGATGCATCGTCTCGGCGATCTCTTGGCAGTTGCGGACCGTCAGGCCGCACGGCTTCTCGCAATAGACGTCCTTGCCCGCCTCGGCCGCCAGGATCGTGGCCGGGGCGTGCCAGCGGTCGCCCGTGGCGATCAAGACGGCGTCGATGTCGCGGCGGGCGAGCAGTTCCCGCAGGTCGCGGTAGAGCATGCAGTCGGCGTTGCCGTAGTGCTTGTCCACGAGGGCCTTGCCCTTGTCGCGCCGGCTTGCCTGCACGTCGGCGATCGCCACGCAGTGGACGTCGGTGAGACCGAGCATTGAGGTGAGCACATAGGTGCACCGCGACCCGATGCCGATCACGCCGAGCGTGATCTTCTCGCTCGGGGCCACGGCGCCGTCGAGGCCGAGGACGCGGGAGGGCACGATCATGGGGAAGGCCGCGGCGGCTGCGGCGACGGCTGCCCCACCGGTGGAAAGCCGGCCAAGCAGGTGACGCCTGCTTATCCGGGGTTTTCGCACGTCTTTGTCGCGGCACGCCGCGGAGCCAGTTCCATTCTGCAGGCGACCATAACGACTCAGCATGCTCATGGCGATGTTTCCTTGTTCCGTGTGCCATGAAGATCGACGACGACGATGTTTCGGTAGCGGATCGTGCCCACCATGTCGCCGTGAATCTGCAGGGCGATCATGCCTCGGCGTGTCACGGTCGGATCGGTCTCGGTGTAATCAACGGTCTGCACGCCGTTGACCGTGATACGGATTCGTGGACCGTCGCAACTGACGACACAGGTGTTGTAGCCATCACGTGCCCCGGCCAACGCCTCCCGCTGCAGCCGCTCCGATGGCGTCACGAGAAACGTCCGACGGCGGCTTTCGTCGTAGAGCGCCCCGATGATGCCGGGCCCGATATCGGCCTGGTAGCCGACCACTTCATGGTGGCTGGGAATCCGCCGCGAACGGAACTGGACACCGGCATTGGGCTTTTCCGTCGCGTCGATCCGGTACTCGTACCGGAGCTCGAAATCCTCGAACTCGCGGTCGGTGGCCAGAAACTCGTTCCGAGCCGCGGCCTTACTCGGGTCGCCCGCTATGATCTCGCCGTTCTCGATACGCCACGTTCCCTCGAAGTCGCCGTTCCATCCGGCAAACGAGCGGCCGTCGAAGAGCCTGATCGGAGCAGGGGG
>JAPLNQ010000287.1:18797-19105 GCA_026401075.1 Planctomycetia bacterium | reverse complement strand
GATTGCATCTTGTCAGTGCTCCGTTCCCCCATGGCAACAAGATTGCATCTTGTCAGTGCTGTGCGCCGGCTTCAGCAAGTTAAAAACTTGCTGCCACATTCCCTCCACCAACGCCACCTGTCGCGCCGTGAATGGCACGGCGCCGTCGAGAAGGTCCGGCTCGTCGATCTCCTCCGGCACGAGTCTCCGTACGATCTCCGCGGCCAGCGCCGCGACTCCCACGCCGCTGACCGCGCTCGTCCACACCATCCCTGCAGTCGCGGCCGTGGCAGCGTCCCCGATCAGGTCGGCCTTCGATGCCACCAGCA
>JAPLNQ010000287.1:0-18743 GCA_026401075.1 Planctomycetia bacterium | reverse complement strand
TCGACCACGCGGAGCACGAGATCGGCCCCCTCACTCGCGGCGACCGCCCGGATGATGCCTGCCCGCTCGACACCGGTCACCGCGTCGCTCCCGCCTTCCTCCCGCAGCCCGGCCGTGTCGACCAGATCCACCTCCCAGCCATCGAGGACGACACGCGTTTCCAGTAGGTCGCGGGTGGTGCCCGGCTCGGGTGACACAATGGCTCTGGCGTGACCTGCCAACGCATTGACGAGGCTGCTCTTCCCGGTGTTGACACTTCCCGTCACGACGACCCGCCACGGCTGCACGAACCGCAGACCGACACGCGCCGCGCGGCCGAGCCTGTCGAGGGTAACCCGCGTCTCGTCCGCGCGACCTTCGGCAACGAGCCTCTCCACGCTCGCAAAATCTCGCGGGCTTCCACCTCGATCTCCTGGGTGCCGCCCGCCCGCAGCCACTCCGGCCATGCCTGCCGCATGGCCCCAAGCTGCTCGAGGCTCAGGATGACCGCCTCGGATGCGGCGAGCCCACCGTGGCAATGAATCTCGAGGGTGTCTGCCCCGCGCCGAACGACGACCAGTTCCTCGCCCGGCCCGTCCGCGGCACTCCTCCAGCGGCCAAACACGATCGCTCCCTCCGGCCGGTCGGCGAGCGGCTGCGGCCCCTGCGGCGAGAACAGCCGTGCGACGCATGCCTGGGCACCCGGCCCCGCAACTCCGACCACTGCCAAGGCACCGCTGCCCACGGGCGTGAGCAATGCCACTCTCACCGCATCATCGCCCACTGGCCGGCCATGGCGATGATGGCTAGAACCTTCCAAGAGACGTTCGTTCTCCCACGCATTCACGGAGTTTGTAACCATGGCTGACTGGATCGAGGTAGGTTCGAAGGCGCCCGATTTCACGCTGCCGACGCACAACGGCACGAAGCTCAAGCTGTCGAGCCTGAAGGGCACGCCGGTGGTCCTCTATTTCTACCCCAAGGACGACACGCCAGGGTGCACGAAGGAGGCCTGTGGCTTTCGCGACGCCAAGGCCACGCTGGCCAAGCACGAGGCCGTGGTCCTGGGCGTCAGCCCCGACGCCCCCGAAAGCCACGAGACCTTCCGCCTGAAATACAAACTGCCGTTCACGCTCCTGGCCGACGTCGATCACAAGGTCGCCGAGAAATACGGCGCCTGGCGTGAGAAGAACATGTACGGCAAGAAGTCGATGGGAATCGCCAGGAGCACCTTCATCATCGACGCCACCGGCACGGTGGCGAAGGTGTTCAAAGCGGTGAGGGCGGACGGCCACGCGGACCAGGTGCTCGAGTCACTTGCGTCGCTGCCGCCTGCGCGGAAGGCATAACCGTCACCACACGCCGGCGAGGGCTTCCGGAACCTGCGTTCGCCCCTGCCGAACGGCGACCCGCGAAGCAGGGCGGTGCATACTTGCGGGCCGGATCCACCGGCCGGGAACAAGGAGCACCATGCAGTCATTCCTCGCCAAATGCGCCGCTCTGGGCATCGTCGCGGGCGGCTTCACCCTCACCGGCGACGTAGGGCGGCTCGCGGACCGCGGTCGGCAGCTTCTGGATGCCCGCACGGTGCCGTCGGAAACGCCCACGGACCAGACGACCGGCGGGCACGAGGCCACGATTCAGGCCACCGCAGTTCCACAGGCGGCCCCCACCCCTGCCCCCACCCCCACCCCTGCCCCCGCGCGAATACTGCCTAGCGTGCCGCTCCTCGATGCGCCGATGGGACGGGCCGTCGCGGTCCCCCCGCCGCCTGCCAAGGGCCCCGACAGCATCGATCTTCGTCAGGTGCCGGCAGGCAGCCGCGTGCTCGTCTGGGTCCGACGGCCTGGCTCGACAGGTCGATCCAGGTCGACTGATCTCATCGCGCTCGATCTCATCGATCCAAATACCGGCGAAGCGCTCGAGCATCGCCATGCCGCGATGACCCACGGCAGCGAGGGCACGACCGTGCATGCGGCTCCCCGACGTGTGGTGATCACACGCGACGCCACCAACAAGATTGCCAAGGGGGCGATGCTTCGGATCGCGCCGCTGCACTTGGGAGCGAGGAAGCGATCGGCACCGTGCTGGCAGTCGAAGTCCAGAGCCGGTGAAATTCGCCGTCACGCCTCGCTGGCTTCCTGCGCTTCGCGATCGCTCGACCAGCCGACCCGCTTCTTGGAGAGGCCGATCTTTCGTTCGTCGGTGTCGACGCGGAGGATCTTGACCTCGAGCGGATCGCCAACCTTCACGACGTCTTCGGCGTTCTCGATCTTATCCTCCGAGAGCTCGGAGATGTGCAGGAGGCCCTCCAGGCCGTCCTCCAGCCCGACGAACACGCCGAAGTTGGTGATCTTCGTGACGGTGCCCTTCACGACGTCGCCCGTCTTGTACCGCTGCGGAATGTCCGTCGACCACGGATCGTCGGCCATCTGCTTGAGTCCAAGGGCGATCCGCCGACGCTGCTGGTCGACCGAGAGCACCTTGCACTCGACCTCGTTGCCCTTGTCGAGCATTTCGCTGGGGTGCGTCACCTTGCGCGTCCATGACATGTCGGTCACATGGAGCAGACCGTCGATGCCGTCGTCGATCTCGATGAAGGCGCCGTAGTTGGTGAGGTTCCGCACCACGCCCTTGACGATCGCGCCGGGCGGGTAGTCGGCGGCCACCTTCTCCCAGGGATTCTGCTGGGTCTGTTTCATGCCCAGAGAGATTTCCTGCTTTTCCTTGTTGATGGCGAGCACCACCACCTCGACCTCGTCGCTCGGCTTGACCAGTTCGCTGGGATGGCTGACCCGCTTTGTCCAGCTCATCTCGCTGATGTGGACGAGTCCCTCGACACCGTCCTCCAGCTTTACGAAGGCGCCATAGCTCATCACGTTGACGACCGTGCCCTTGCAGACGGTGCCGACCGGATACTTGTCGGCCACCTTCGCCCACGGGCTGGCGGTCCGCTGTTTCATGCCCAGCGCGATCTTCTCCCGCTCGCGGTCGATGTGAAGCACCTGCACCTCGACCTCCTGGTCGATCTGCACCATCTCGCTTGGATGGCCGATGCGGCCCCAGCTCATGTCGGTGATGTGGAGCAGGCCGTCGATGCCACCCAGATCGACGAACGCGCCAAAGTCGGCGATGTTCTTGACGACGCCACGGCGGATCTGGCCCACCTCGAGCGTCTCCATAAGCTGCTTCTTCCGCTCGGCCCGCTCCTGTTCGATGAGCGCCCGTCGTGAAACGACGATATTGCGACGTGCCTCGTCGATCTTCAGCACGAGGCACTGAATGGCCCGCCCGCAGTAGTCGCCGATATCGGCGGGGCGGCGGATGTCGACCTGACTCGCCGGCAGGAAGACGTTGACGCCGGAGATGTCGACCAGCAGACCGCCCTTGATCTTGCGGGTGACGAAACCGGTGACCACGTCGTTCTCGTGGACACTCTCCATCACGCGCAGCCAGTCTTCGATCCGGCGCGCCTTCCGCTTGGAGAGCGTGATCAGCCCCCGCTGCTCCTCGACCTGGCCATCCTCGAACTCCTCGAGCAGCACCTTGACGATGTCGCCCACCTGCGGCGGCGGTTCGCTCTCATCCCACTCGTTCCGCGGGATGTGGCCTTCGCTCTTGTAGCCCACGTCGACGAGCACAAACTCGTCATCGACCCGTAACACCTTCCCCTCGAGCACCGAGTTGACCGCCAGTGTGGAGGTTCCGATCGAATATTCACCCGCCTCCATTCCAGCCAGGGCGAGTTCCAGTTCCTGATCGAGATCGTCTCCGAGTTCAAGTTCGCGAATGAGGTTGCGGTTGACCATGCGTGGGGGGGTTTTGGGTAAACGGGTTGGAGGAGGGGGACTCGCGGGCCACGATCGGACGAGCCTCGCAGTGTAGCAGCCGAAGGGCGGCTGAACAATCGAGTGTTTGCCCCCACCGCCCCAGATTTCCCGATCGTCAAGGCGGCCCCGCCCCGCGAGCCGGCCCACGGCTGTGGCCGATGGAAAGCCTATGCATTGCTTCCATTCTCTCCCGCTGCTGGCCGCCTTGGCAGTCACGGTCCTCGCCCTGCCTGCCCGGGCACAGTTCGTCGCTCCCGAGTCGGGCTCCGCGGCCCCCACGCTGGGCGACTCCCGCACGCAGAAATACCGGGTTGGCGTGATGGTGACGGCCGAGGGCGGGGCGTGTCGGGATATCTACGCCAGCCTGCCGGTGCCCGCCGACTGGCCGGAGCAGAAGGTGCAGATCGTGCAGGAGGATGTCTCGCCCGACGTCCGCGGCCTGCGGTATCGCACGCTGCCGGGGGGCGTCAAGCAGATGATCGTCGAGATCCCCAGCCTGCCCGCCGGGGAGAAGGCGCATGCTATCGTCACCTTCTCGCTCGAACGCACATCGATCACCCCTCCCGCCGACCCTTCGCTCCTGTCGATTCCGCAGAAGCCCGACCGGGCGCTGCGGGTCTTTCTCGGGGCAAGCCCCTACATCGAAACGCGGCATCCCAAGATCCTGAAGCTGGCGAAGACGACCGGCGCCGATCTCGATGGCTGGAAGAAGGTGGAAGCGATCTACGACACGGTTCGCGAGAAGGTCGAATACCGCAATGGCGAACTGAAGGGGGCGGCGCGTGCCCTGGCTGACGGCTGGGGCGACTGCGAGGAACTCACCTGCCTGTTCATCGCCATGGCCAGGGCCGAAGGCATTCCGGCGCGGACCGTGTGGGTCGAGGGCCACTGCTACCCGGAGTTTTATCTCGTCGATGCCGAAGGCAAGGGCTGGTGGTATCCCTGCCAGGCGGCCGGCACGCGGGCCTTCGGCGGCATGCCTGACCAGTTGCCGATCCTGCAGAAGGGCGATTCATTCCGCGACCCCGACCGCCCCGGCAAAACGCTGCGGTATGTGTCGGAGTTTATCAAGGGGTCCGCCAAGGATGGTGGCGGCTCGCCCAAGGTGACATGGGTCCGCGAAGGAGCGTAATGACGCTTACTCCGCGCCGATGAAGACTTCTTCGTTGAGGGGCCGGCCGAAGGCGTCCTTGGCAACGGGCGTGAACCACCGCGGCACGATCGGTAGACCGGCCTCCCGCCAGACTGCTTCCAGTCGATCGCCGGCGACCTTTACGATCCGCTCCCGGCCGCGGCCGGCCAGCGTGGAGCGATCGGCCCATGGCGTCACAGGCCCGTCGAAGCCGGCGTTCTTCGCCTGCGTCAGCAGAGCCGCGGAATTGATCACGCCGGTCTCGCCCGGCATCAGCCGCTGCGCGTGGGTGAGTTCTGCTGCCGCCACATCGCGCGGGGCATCGGAGAGCCGCACTTCCACGATCCGTCCCTTCGGCACCTTGGTGATCATTTCGAGCGGTTCGCCCGTGATGTGCATGGCCCAGGAATCGACCACGGCGCCCACGCGGGGATGTGACACGGCCAGCAGGCCGATCAGCCCTTCAAGCGTGTGAATGAACTGGTGCGTCTTCTCGGCACGGGCCTCGGACTCGGGGGTGATCGTCAGACCGAGCGAGATGCCATACGGATCGAGCACGCCGCCGATGGTGTCGAGACGCGTGCGATACTGCTCGAAGAAGTCCTTGAACGAATGCTCGTCGGAAGCGGCCGCGATCGAGGCGACGGCGCGGGTGGCCTCGGTAGCCTGCGCAAACTCGAGCCGCTTCGGCAGGGCCGCCAGTTCTGCATTGAACGTCGCGTTGTCCGCGTCGAGCGTCACCGGGAGACGAAACACGCCGCACTTCAGCCGCGCGCTCACCATCAGCCGTCGCGCGTGAGGCACGCCGAAGGTCTCTGCCTGCTGCTGAAAATCGACCAAGTCGATGTCCATCGCGTCGAAGCCGAACGACAGGGCCAGTTCGATGAGTTCGCTGGGGCGTCCGGAAAGTGGCAGGCCAAACGTGCTGAGGTTGCGGAACATCCTGGGGAAAATCTCCTGTGGCATTGAGGCTGGGACGAAGCAGTATGCCCGAAACCCGCCGGTTTTTGAAGCGGGGGGTGTTGGCCCCGTGGCGGCAAGATTTCATCTTGCCGTGATTCACGCTGCGGTCGGCTCGCTGGAAACGGCCTGCAACTTGATTTTCCTACCTTGCCGGCTGCAACTCGGCGAGGTTCATGCCAAGCCGTTTGAGCTTCTTGTAGAGCGTGGTGCGGTTGATGCCGAGAGCCCGGGCGGCGACGTCCCGCCGCCAGTTGGATCGCTCCAGGGCTTCGATGATCAGCCTCCGTTCCGGCTGGCTCATCGACCCCTTGAGGGACATCGCTCCCGCCGCAGCAACAGCCGCCGTCGTCTGGACCACGGTGCCACCGGCAGTAAGCCTGACCGTGGCCGGCAGGTCGACTGCCCCGATCCACGGCGCACGTCCCAGAAAGACCGCGTACTCCACAGCGTGCTTGAGTTCGCGGACGTTGCCCGGCCAGCGATACCGCGAGAGGGCCTCGAGGGCTGCAGGCGAGAATCCCTCCACCTGACGGCCGCCGCGGGCCACGGCCGCGGCGAGAAAATATTCCGCGAGCATCGGAATGTCGCGAACGCGATCCCGTAGCGTCGGCATTTCGATCGTGATCACGTTCACACGCCAGAAGAGATCGGCCCGAAACGTGCCCGCCGCCACCAGCGCCGCGAGGTCTTCGTTGGTGGCGAGGATCACACGCGCATCGACTGCATGCGTCTGCGAGCCACCCACCGACTCGAACCGCAGGTCCTGAAGCACCCGCAGCAACTTCACCTGCATGGCCGGCGAGGCGGTGGCGATCTCGTCGAGAAAGATGGTGCCGCCGTCGGCCTGCAGGAATTTCCCGTCGCGGTCCGTCGTAGCGCCGGTGAAGGCACCGGCCACGTGGCCAAAAAGTTCGCTTTCGAGCAGCGTCTCGCTGAGACAGCCGCAGGCCACCTCGACGAACCGCTCCCCACAACGCCGGCTGGCCCGGTGGATCTCGCGGGCCAGCAGCGATTTGCCCGTGCCGCTCTCGCCCGTGATGAGCAGCGTCGCCGGCGCATCGGCGAGGCGGGTCACAAGGTCGAGCACGTGCTGCATCGACGACGACATGCCGAGCAGTTTTGGAACGACGGAACCTGCCACGGCAACTCGCTGCGAGGCGACGGCAACGGCAGCATTGAGTGCGGCTAAGAGGTCGGCATCGTCGGCAGGGATGTGGACGATGGTGTCGGGGTCAACGCCCGGGGCGACCGCCGAAGCCGAGGTTTGCGGCACGGTGATCACCACTCCGGTTCCGGCCGACGTGAGCCGCAGACTGGCAGCGATCCGGGCAGCACCGTTACGGGGCAAAAGGCCGTCGATGATGCAGGCCGCATAGGGTTCGCGTGACAGCAGCGGCAGGGCCTCGTCGGCACCGCCGACGGCGCTGGCATGCCAGCCGAGACTGCAGAGCCACTGGGCGGTCTGGGATGCCGCGCGGCGGTCGTCGTCGACGACGAGCACACGTCCCGGACTGGAGGGGCGATCGACCGGCGCCGTGGAGCGAATCATGGTGGCATCCTGGGAACGAACGTGGTGACGAGAAAGACTCACCATGTTCCTAGGTCGCAAAACGGCGACAGCAAAGTCGCCGCAGGGCAACAATCCTGCCCAGACGGCACCCTCGTGCCGGCAGAATCGGCACAGGCCTCACCAGCCGATGGCTTCGGCCATCAGGCGACGGGGAATCCCATCGCTCACGCTCCGGGCGCGAACACCATCCCGCGCGGCCTCCGTCCGGGCTTCTGGTCAGTCTCTCGGGCCGGACGAACGGTCGTGTTCGGTGTGCCTGCTGTCACCGAGGGCGACCGCGTCGGCGATCCGGTCGGCGGCTGGGCCAAGCAGGAGCGCTCGATTCTCGAAGAGCGACTCCGGATCCTGATCGAGCATGCGAATCCGTCGCTGGCGGAAGGAGAAGAAGGCGATCACGGTCAGGGCAACAACCGCCACGGCGATCGTGATCGCGGTAAACCCACGGGTCGCCGTTTGGATGAGCCCGGTGATCCGTTCACCAAACAGGTATGCCAGCCCAAAGAAGCCACCAATGACGATCGACGCGCAGATGAAATCCGCCAGCAGGAACCAGCGGTATTTCACCTTGAGGATCCCGGCCGTCAGATAGAACGGGCTGCGAAGCCCCACCAGAAATCTGGCCACGAAAAACGCCTTGATGCCGTGCTTGCGGAGCAGGTTCTCGATTGTCCGCTCCCGCTCGGGCGTGAGAAAGCCCGACCACCACGGGTGTTCCTTGAGGATCCGGGCGCCAAAGAACCGGCCGATGGCATACATCAGGCTGTCGCCGAGTAACGCCCCCACCAAACAGGCGGGCAACGCGTAATACCACTTCAACTGGGCCAGCCTGCTGGCCACGCCGGCGGCCACGATGGGGACCTCCTCGGGCACGGGCAGACCGATGCCCGTGAGCGTGAGGAACAGCACAATGCCGAGGTAGGAACCCCGCTCGAACCAGTCGAACATGTCAGGTTGGGTGTCGCGGGCGGGAAGTCCAAGGCAGGAGGATGGGACAAAGCCCAAAACGTTAGTGTATCCCGGGGATAAAAAAAGGCACGGCTCCGCTGTTTCCCGGCCCCGGCAGGCACAAGGGAAAGCCGTCCCGGCGTTGCGTACCCTCGTCCGTCACAGTTCCACGCCCTCGCCGGGCTCGATCGACAACACGTCTTCGGCGAGATTGGCCGTGAGCACACGGACGGCCCCTGCCGCGTCCCCGGGCACGACCAGAATTGCCCCCACCGCTCCGCCCGGCGGCGCCATCCGAGCCAACCCCGTGGGCCCGAGCACATAGAGCGCCGTGGAGAGGCTGTCGGCCTCGGCGGCCGTGGGGGCGACCACCGTTGCCGACAGCACGCCCTCGGCCGGCACTCCGGTGCGGGGATCGAGGATGTGGCCGAGTCGGCGGCCCCGCTCGATGAAAAACTGCGTGCCCGATCCGCTTGTGCCCAGAGCCTTGTTGTCGAGTTGGACCGTTGCCAGTCGACGGCCCGGCCGGAGCGGATGCCGCACGCCGACCGGCCAGACTTGCCGTCCCGGCGGGGCGATCCCTTGCGCTCCGATGGCCCGCACGCTGCTGGCCCCGCCGTGCACCAGCGCACTGGTCACAGCACAGTCGCGAAGTCGCTCCATCACGCGGTCGATCGCCCACCCTTTGCCGATGGCGCCGGGGTTCAACTCCACGCCCGGTCGGGTGAACCGCACCCGGCTGCCCGCCGTGTCGAGTTCCACCCATTGCATGCCGGCTGCCTCGCGGGCGCGAGCGAGTTCTTCCACCGTGGGCGTCCGGCCCTGGCGGCGGAGAAATCCCCAGGTTCTCACCAGGCTGCCGGCCGCCATGTCAAACGCACCACCCGTCCGCTCGTGGAGATCCCGGGCTTCGAGCAACAAGCTGAAGAGGTCTGCCTCCACCGGTTGCCAGCTGTCCGCGGCCGTGGCGTTGAGGCGGGCCAGTTCGCTCGTGTCGCGATAGACCGTGATCTTGTCCTCGATCGCATCGACGAGATCGAGGCAGTCGACGCCAATCGCCGTGGCGTCCGGCACCTCGCCGGCGTTGAACAGGATCTCGAACCGACAGGCCATCGCATCGCGGCCGACCACGATCGTGTGGACGTCGTTTTCACCCTGCATGACTCGCTACCGTACTCGCTACCGTGGCGCGAGGCCGCGGTCGAAGGCGTCCTGATCGCGGCGAAACACCGCCAGCACCGTGTCGAACCGCTCGAGCGGAATTTTGTAGACAGCCTGCTCGCCCGTGTGGGCGTGGCAGTGGGCCACGAGAAGCCGGTAAAGAAACTTGAACAGCTGCCGCGGCACGCGGAGGCTGCGCAGGCCTTCCAACAGGCGTCGTTGATCGACCTCTGGCTCGAAGAACTGCGCGAGCGTGGCCGGCGGGCTGCCCACGCTTGCGGCCTTCACGCGGGTGGAGGCGATGTCGTAGAGCGTCTCGCCAGACCACTCGAGCGAAGGCACGAGGTTCTGCTTGTCGAGCCGGGCCCGCTGGTTGAACTGTTCATCCTCGCGTTCGATGAAGCGGTAGAGTTCCACCGGCAGGAGCATCTTCAGCCCGATGCCTGGCGACTTGAGGAACTTGTTGTCGAGCATGGGCCAGATCACCTGCCGCATCCGGTCGGCAGAGCCATTGATGAGATGGGGTTCGTCGAGCCGGTCGATGATCACCACCATGCCGGCGTAACCCTGGGCAGCGAGGATGCCCTGAAACTTCGCCAGCAGTTCGTAGCGGTCGTCGCTGCGTGCAGAGGCCGGCAGCGGCTGACCGGCGAGATCCACTTCCGGCACCCGCGCGAGCGCCCGCGTTAACTGGCCTGTGGTGCGGTTGCCGGTCCGCATGCTCCGCACGATCCGCGTGGCCAGCCACCAGCTGCGTGCCCGCCGCCACGCCCACGGTCCCCAAGCGGCGGCCAACAACAGCCACGGCCACCACGCTCCAGCCCACGCCAGCGAACTGGTTTGAAAGCCGACGAGCAGGGCGAGGCCCATGATGATCGCCCCTGCCAGGCCGAGGAGCGTCGGCCAGAGGCCCTGCCAGGCCCGGTAGCCCACGCGACCGCGGAGCTTCCGCCACCGCGACGGGAAGGTCTCGGCCGTCGACTGGTCGTAGCAGGCAGCCAGCAGGCTGAGATCCCGCGCCTGTGGCGGCGTGAGCCGCGGCCGGGCCGCCACCTCGCGGGCCGGCGGATCGACGAGCGTCGACACGAACTGCGTCACACCCAGCGACAGGATCGCGTCCATGTGATCCCAGAGCTTCCACTGCGAGAGCACCTTGTCGACGGGCCGGTTGGGGCCGACCCGGCTCACGAACCGGTCGAGGAAGGGATTGAAGTCGTCGTAGAGCACGACGAGCGTCTTGCGTTCAGGATGCGTCTCGTTGTGACGATCGAACTGCCGCACCATCTGCAGCTTGAGCGCCGTCTTGCCCGCCCCCTTCTCGCCAAACACGATCGCGGTGCTCGGATCGGCCGGGTCGCCGTAGATCTTGTCCCAGGCGGGATGAAACGTCGATTCCAGGCAGGTTCGTTTGAAGACGGTGTCGTTCTGCGCGTCTTCCTCGGCAAACGGGTTCCCTGCAATGCCGTGGTGCTCGAGAAATTCCTGAATCTTCATGGTTGGATCTTCATGCTGGTTTCAGTCGCTCACTTCGCCGCCGGCACCAGGCCTTCGACCATCTTGCGGAAGCCGTCGGCCTCCTTCGCAACGGTCGCGGCCGGGCCATAAAACTTCAGGAAGAAGCTGCCCGACTCGGCCGTCTCGATGATCGCGGCCAGCATGCGGTAGTCGGGCCGCTCGATCGTCTTGCCACCGGCAAACGGTCCGCCGGGCATGTCCTTGTAGGTGCCCGACACGTCGACCATCGTCACGGTGCTGCCGGCGAGTTTGATCGCCTTGGTCGTGGCCTTGTCTTTGGTGGCGCTGCCATCGGGCTGCGCAAACTGCCCGTACCAACGCTCGACGTTGGCCTGCACGCTCCCACCCGCGCCCATCACGGTCATGCGTCCGGGGGGCAGGTCGCCCGCCGACGGAACGGAGAACTCCGTCTCCACGATCCCCGACTTCGGCTGCACCCGTTTCCAGCCGGCCGGCGCCTCGAGCAGGAATGAGCCGCCGCCGATGGAGAAGGCACGCACGTCCTCTGCAACAACCGCCTGCGCCACAGCCGGGGCGGCCCCGACGAGCGGCAGGATCGCGACAATCAGGCGAACGAGTGTGAGTGGGACGCAGCGCATGTGGGACATTCTCCTCATGATGTGAGTGGTGCGTGTTGATGCCAAAGCGGCTCCTGACTCTAACACACCGGCACAACTTCCACCGCCGAAAAAGCCCGCCAATCTCGGCGGCTAACTGGCGAAAAACTCGGGAAAAACGCCACGAACCGGCAGCCACTCAGGCCAATCGGCTCGCCAGACCAGTTCCGAACCCTCTGCCTGCCCGCCTACGAGCCACTCCTGCATGGTCGCGGCGTCCACCGGTTCCGAGGCCTCGCCACCGGGATACGCGATCCGCCAAGAGAGGTCGGGGCGGTCGGCGATCGCGGCATGCAACTCGCTGACGGCGGCCTCCGCCGACCAGACTGCGGTCACTTCGTCAGCCAAGGGATCCATTCCCAATGGTATCGTCTCCGCGTAAGGTTCCAACGACTCGTGTGCCGCGGCAGCAGCTGCGGCTTCGGCGGCAGCAGCTTCGGCAGCGGCACGCGCCGCCCCAAATGGCAAGGCCCGCGGCAGCGTCGCAACGACGGCCGGATCGAGCGGCACGAACCGGGCCAGCGGCAGTTGCGGATGGTCCGGAATACCCGGAGCCCCGGGGGCCGCTTGGGGGTCCGCTCCGGTCGTAGCCGGGATGGAAAACTTTGACCCGCAGGTCGGGCAGAGCCCGCGCTTGCCTGCCTGGTGGTCCTTGACCTTCACGCGGTGCCCGTTGGGGCAATGGCAAACGATTCCCATGCGACGTGCTCCTCGCGCGGCGGCCGACCCTTTGCACGATGGGCCCGCGACGCTCGCGACGGCGGTATTGTAAGCTCCACGATCATTCTCGCAGCCCCGAAGGGAGCACCGCCATGCGCCAGCGCGATTCCAAACGCAAACCACCGGATCACGACCAGGAATCAGAGCAGGAAAACGCCGGCCCGCTGGAACTGGCCATCGTCGGCGATCTGACCGACAACGAGGCCGACCTCACCGATCGGCTGCTGGGTGTCGAGCCGGGCGGGGCGTGCACAATCTACTTCGACTCTCCCGGTGGCAGCCCCTACTGCGGCATGTCACTGGTCACGCTCCTACGGCTCCGTGGGATTCAAGCCACGGCCGTGGTGACGGGGGAATGCTCATCGGCCGCGCTCTGGCCCTTTGCGGCCTGCCAGCGGCGGCTGGTGACGCCGTTCAGCGTCTTTCTC
This sequence comes from Planctomycetia bacterium, assembly GCA_026401075.1. GTDB lineage: Bacteria > Planctomycetota > Planctomycetia > Pirellulales > UBA1268 > CAMCQY01. The sequence goes on along the minus strand of JAPLNQ010000287.1, from coordinate 5,883 downwards.
TTCCATCCCATGAAGTGGCAGAGCGAGGAGCACATCGGCATCCGGGAGGCTGCCGAGTGGTCGCGGCATTTTGCAGAACTGGAACACGAAATGGACGTGCTGTTGTGCGATCTCTTCGGCCGGTCTGCCGACCTGATCAACGAGTGGAGCCGCACGCACCGCTACGTGACCGGCCGTGAACTCGCCGCGGCCGGTCTCGCCGAACTCATCGACCTCGCCCCCCTGCCGTCGCTCTTCGAGCAGCCCAAGACCTGACGCTGGATCCCTCCCCATAAAAGCCCCCGGCGGAAGCCGGGGGATACCGATGTTTCCCGTGTATTCAGCTGCGGTAGTCGCCGTGACATGAGTCACACGACTTTTTCAATTCGCCGAGAGCGGCGCGGGCGGTTTCGTAATCCTTCTTCTTCGCAGCGTCGCGCACCCGCAGCGCGGCATCGCGCATCGCCGACGCATACCCGCGGTAGGTATCGTCGTCGTAAAATTCATAGTCGGCTTGCTGGATGACTTCCCCGATCAACGCCACGATCTCGGCGTCGCGCACGACGCGTTCCATGGCCTTGTCGAAATCGGCCTTTGAGGCGCCGGCGGCGGCCAGCGTGGCGTCGGCCGCCTCGAGCCGCGACATCAACGCCGACCGGCCGGCCACCTGGCTCCACCGAAAATCATCCTCCCGGTCGGCGCGGGAAGAGGGCGAGTTGCCATCGAGCAGCGATTCCAGGTCGACGACCCGGAGCTTCGATTCGTTGAATGACTGGTCGGTCCCCACCTTACAGTTGGAGCCGACCCGAGCGAACAAGTCGCGGGCCGTCTCCGCATCCTTCCTCCAGCGAATCTCCTGGTCGTAGGCGGCGATCACGCCAAAGGCAAGGGCGACGGCGCTGAACGCCTCGCGGGCCTTGTCGTAGCCGCCCCCCTTGAAGTCGGACTGGCTCGCCACCACGCCGGTCAACACCGCCTTCATGTCTTTGATCTCGTCGGTGAGCGTGTCCTCCGAGGCCAGGGCAGACCATTTGAAGCCTCCGGCAGCGGGCGACGTCGCGGCCCCCGACTGGGATGCCCCTGCCGTCGCTGACGGCTTGGTTGCGGCGACGAAGTCCGGCCGTTCGCCATCGAGTTCGGCGAACGCATCGTCGACGAATATTTTGGTGGCGGTCCTGTCCCAGACAGAAGCCGGTGGCTTGGCCCGCCGGATCGGCTGCAAAGCAGAGCGGCCTTCGCGGGCCGCCCCCTGCCCGCCGTGGTCGATTCTCCTACCGCGTGTGCTCCGCGTGCCACGAAGGCCATCATACGTGATGGCGGAAAAAGCCGCGGCGGGAGCTGTTTTTCCGCCTTGACTGCCCGCAGCGAGGCTGTCAGTCTCCTCGCCGCGTCGCCCCCATAGCCACTCCCTGTTTGGTTGGTTTGGGTGGTGACTGGGCCCCGCGAGCCACCAGCAGTCTGATCAATTGGAGGAGCCAGGATGACCGCCACGCCATCACCGTCGGGATCGCCCGTGACACGTATCGTTCGGAAGAGGGTGTATTCCCTGTGGGCTGCCTGCCTTTTGACCGGTTGCGGCCTTGCTGTCCTGTGCCTGACGGGCTGCTCGAACAGTGGCACACCAGTGGGGTCCGCCCCCAACACCGACCCGGCCAAGGCGACCGTGACGGCCTTTCTCGAGGCCATCAAACGGGGTGACGATCCTGGCGCTCAGGCCATGCTCACCAAAGTTGCCCGCGCCAAAACCCAGGAACTGGGCATTTCGGTAGCCCCGCCCGTGAATTCGACCGCCACCTACTCGGTCCGCGAATGCGAAGTGATCGCCGGAACCGAAGACCTCGTGCACGTGGGCACGACCTGGACCGACACCGATCCGGATGGGTTTACGACCACGGAAAACGTTGTCTGGGCCGTCCGTCTCGACCCCGAAGGCTGGCGAGTGGCTGGCATGGCGACCAAGATTTTCGACGACATGCCGCCGCTTCTGCTGAATTTCGAGGACCCGGAAGACATGATCGCCAAGCAGGAATTGGTGGCCCAGGAACTGCAGAAACGGGCCCAGCAGGCCGCCGCCCAGCAGGCGAAGCAGACGGGCGAACGCACGGCGGTCGGCCCAGCCGACGGCCAGCGCAAGTAGTCGCCCGGCCACGACTGCGGAGGCGAGACCGAGTGAACGACTGAGGGGCGGCCGCGCATTCGCATCGCAGCCCATCTCCCTCCCCGCCCGAGGTCCCTCACGGCCTGTCGAGGGGCCCTCGCGGCCCGTCGAGGGGCCCTCCCGGGCCCCCAGGCGAACCCTTTCCGGAACGCAAAAAAGGGTGTTTTCCGCTGAATTCACGCGGAAAAACGCGATTCCAGGCAGCCTCATCCCCGCCGGGCGTCCTTGACAGCCCCGGAGGCACTGTTAGCCTAACCCCCTGGATTACCCAGGCCGGAGATTTTCCCCAACCCGCAGCTCTTGCAGGGCAGTGCTGCCGGTTGACGGATTCCTGCTTTGTGCCCCGGGTGGTCTCGTTGTTCGCTCGGTTTTCTGCGATCCGGTGGCCGTCCCGGATCGGGGTTGTTTCGTGACGGCTTTTAGGAACGCACACCGCGTTCAATGTTTTCATCTGGAGGTATGTGATGAAGCGTATTCTCGGACTCTGTTTCGCCATGTTCATTGCTCTCGTTGCCATCGCCCTCGTCGGCGGTGACTCGGGTGCTGTCGCCGGCCATGGTTGCAAGGGGCGTAGCCGCTGCAACGGTGGTCTGCTGGGCCACAAGAAGAAGAGCTGCAAGGGCGGCCTGTTCGGCCACAAGAAGAACCGCTGCAACGGCGAAGCCGCTGCTGCTCCGGCCTGTGAGTCGGGCTGCGGTGAGGCTGCTGCCGTCGAAGGCGGCTGCTCGAGCTGCGGTGAGTCGGCTGCCGTCGAAGGCGGCTGCTCGAGCTGCGGCGGTGGTGAGGTCGTCAGCGGCGGCTGCGCCGGCGGCGGCTGCGAAGGCAGCGGCGTGATCTCGGAAGGCGTGCCGACCGAGGCTGCTCCGGCTGCTCCGGCTGCCGTTGAGCCCCCGGCTGCTCCGGCCAAGACCTGAGCTGACATCCGCGATCCGGCCAAATCATCGCAACCAGGTCTGCCCTGAGGCGAGCGGTGATATGGTTGGTCAATGAATAGGCCGGGCCTTCCCCTGGGAAGGCCCGGCTTTTTTCATGGTTATTCAGCCGGTGGAGGCACTGGCTGGAGCGGAAGTGTGGCCGCAGGCGGGGTCGCCTGCGGCGAGGCTTGCGGCTGCATCAACCGTCGCAACAGCCGACCACGCGACGGCTGGGGCTGCTGCGGATTTGCTGCCTCGGCAGCCTGGCGTTCGGCTCGCCTCTTGGCCACCTCGCCGAGCCATCCGCCAACGAGATCGATGACCGCCTCCGCGGTCGGATCGGTCTTCATGTCGGGTGGCAGTGCGGATTTGATCTTGTCGGCCGTCGCTGGTGCGCCGGCCTGCTGACGGGCATCGGCGTTGGCCCCATCGCCGCTAGGTACGGTAGTTGGTACGGCAGTTGGCTTGGCTGCATCCGGCGCTGTTGTTTTGGAATCCTTGCCAGCCGAGGCATCGGGCTTCCAGGCCGGAGCAGGCGGTGCCAATGGCCGGGGAGGTCCGACCGGCTGTCGCGCCGCCTGCGGGCCGCCGGGGCTGCGCAGCCGATCGATGAGCTCAGCCACCACCCCGCCCGCATTGGCCCGCAGCGAACCATCAAAATCGATGCGCGGTTCGCCGAGGAAGCCACCGACGCCCACGGAAAAGGTCCGCCCCGAGAGTGCCGCAAGCAGCGGCCTGTCCTGCGGCAGATCGGCCGGAATCGGCAGCTCGAGCTTGAGTTGGAGCGTCTTGTCGTCGAGGCCCACAGAGCCGCTCGACCGGATGTCGAGCCGCTGACCGGGCTTCGCCAACGGCACACCAAACGCAAGCCCTTTGTGCGACATCCGCCGGTCAGCCAGCTGGAACTCGACGTGGGATTCATCCGCGATCCTGATCGACTGCGGGACCGGCAGGTTGAATGGCAACGACTGGATGGCTCGCTGTGCGAGCGGTCCCGGGCCGAGATCGACGGCGTGCATCGCGAGCACTCCGGAGACACGCCCCCCCTCGGCGGCGCTCACGGGCAGCGTGGCGGAGTTGATGCGGAGCGAAAAACGTCCGCTCGTCCGCGTGGCGCCCGCCATCACCGGCGCGATATAGGCCAAAACGCCCTGCGCCACAGCCGGTTCGAGACGGGCATCGGCCAGAAGCTGCACGGGCTCGACCGTCCATTCGCTCCGCATCGCGTCAGCCGAGGGGGCGAGCCGTGCCTGCACGTTGATCGGGTCGCTCACCCATGGATCGTCCGCCCACGGTCCGATCATGCGCACGACCGCCCCGACCACGTCCAATTGCACCCTGACCGCTCCGGGCTTTCCGTTGTGGGGGCGGGCCGCCGCGCCCGGGCCGGCGAGGGCCGGAAAGAACAGCCCCTTGAGGTTGGAATTGCGGTCGGCATCGAACTCCACGTTGGCTTCGAGCCCTTCCACCCGCACGCGGCCAAGATCGCCGAGCGAAAGGAGGATTCCGGCGAGCCCGTGGCTTAGTTCCACGCGTTTGATGGAGGCTGGCTCACGACTGCCGTCGTGCGGCACGATGTGGATGTCTTCAAAGACCATCGGCCCCAGCCAGCCGAGCTTCACGCTCCCGAAGCGAACAGCCGCCTGGAGCGCGGGCACGGCGTCGGCCACGAGCTTCGACATCCGTGCGGGGCTCGACATGAGCCAGGGCAGGCTGCCGATTCCCAGCACGGCGATGACGGCGACCGTGGCCAGCGTGGCCCGCATCTGCGACGACAGAAATGACATCTTGGAAGCCTTCTTCGGCGGCACTGGTTCGGGGGGTGTTTCGGCGGATGGTTCGGGGGATGGCAGGCCGGCGTCCGGAGTGGTCATGTCGTGAATTTCCCTGAACGGGATTGGCTTGCGATTGGAAGATGGAGGGGGAGGATCGTTCGATCGGCCGATTGTATCCACGGCCACGCCGCAAGGCATGGGACCGGCAGGGTTGCCTGGGACAAGCCGGGTGGAAGGCCACCTAGTCGCACCCGCAGTGCGAATGGGGTAAGCTGGAGATGCACGGTTTCGCGGGCGTAACTCAGTTGGTAGAGTGCTAGCTTCCCAAGCTGGATGTCGAGGGTTCGAGTCCCTTCGCCCGCTCTTGATTCACGCCCGCAGTGCCATCCATGGCCACTGCGGGAGAGAAATGGTGCCAGCCACCAAATCTGGGTAAGATGCTAGCTTCTCCATTTTTGGTGGCTGGCACCTTTCCTCCGCGGGGATTGGGCTGTTTTTGTGCGTTCCCGTATTGTTGAAGAAACGCTCCGGCCGATACCTCTCCCAGTGAACGCGGCTGACAAACAGCCCAATTCGAGGGGTGCGGTATGGGTCCAAAAACGTCTGCCCGTTTTTCGCTCGCGCTGGCTGTCGGCGTCGTCTTTCTTGCGGTCGCCAACGATGCCTGCGCTTCTGATTGGCTGAAGCCCCGGGAAATCGACGTTGATCGCGTGAACGTCGCCCCGGAGCTCGTTGATGCCACGCGGGATTCACAGATCGAGCGTGGCAAACGGCGGCCTGTGCTTGACGGGGTGGGCTGGGTATTTGGCATCCCCTCGAAAGTGATTCTCTGGGACCGACGCGTGGAGAATCACAACGTCTCTGCGGACACTGAAGAGGCCATTCGCCAGTACCTCGATGACAACGATCGGGACCACGTGAAGGTCCGGATCAACCAATACGCCCCGCTGGAAGACTGGCGGAGGCTACGGGCCAACAAGACCGTCGGCTGGGTATATCGCTACACGTTTGGCGCGCTGTCTGTGGCCGGAGAAGCGATCCTGCCGGGGCGTCTCAT
>JAPLNQ010000139.1 GCA_026401075.1 Planctomycetia bacterium | reverse complement strand
GCCGCCGGCCGGGATGATGGCTGAGCACCGCCAGTTGGGCGCACCTGCCCGGCCCGCGGCTGGGTCGGCCGCGTCGGCGCCGGCTCGGCGGCCTGCAGGGGGCCTGCCAGCGTGACCGCAATCATCACCCCGATCCAGAGGCGACAAGACTGCCGCATCTGGGGTCGAAGGAGGCTCTCACGCACGATTCCATCCATTCCAGTTGCCCTCACCTGAACGGCACGGCCGCCCTGCCGTCAATTCCGCCGCAGTCGGAAAAGTCTGCGCAATCGGATCATCGTCCAGGCCACTCTCAAATCTTTGGGGGTTCTGCTGCCAAAGGCAGCCGCAGCGGCGAAAGTCCCGGATCCGGAAGGCGGGCGGGGCACGCAAACCCGGTATAGACTCTGAAATACCTGTGTTCCCACCGCCTGCTCAGGCCTCCCATCCTGTGAATCGTTCTGCGAAACGCCTTGACGTCCGCGTGCTGATCGCGGTGCTGGCCATCGCAGCCACGACGTTGGTCACCGTTGCCCTCGTCCACCGGTTTCAGGTTCGCCGAAATGCGGGTGCCTTGGTGCGAATGGCGCGCTCCAAACAGCAAGAGGGCAATTCCACGGAGGCGTTGGGGTTGTTTTCGCGATACCTTGCCTACAAGCCAGACGACGCGGAGGCGCAGGCTGAATTTGCCCGCCTGATGATCGAGTTTGCCGAACGCCCCATCGCCACGAAGGACGACCGTGGCTACGCCTACAGCGTGCTCGAAACCGCAGTCCGCAAGAATCCGGATGACCTCCTGCTCCGCCGCCGACTCGCGGAATGGATGATCCGCTTCGGACGGTTCGGCGATGCCAGCCAAGAATTGACGGTTCTGCGAGAGCAGATCGCGGCCGCCCCAGCGGGGACCGCCGCCCCAGCGGGGACCGATGCTCAGGCGGCCCTCGACCTGGATGCCATCGACACCTTGCGAATCAAGGCGTTCGCCGGCAGCGGTAAGTTCGAGGAGGCCGCCGCCGCAGCAGCAGCGATCATTGGATTCGATATGAAGTCCAAGGCTTTCATCGCGGACGCGGAACCAAAAACGGGTGCGAGCGTGCGCGAGGCGTCCATATTGCTGGCGAACCTGCTGACGACGAAGCTCGAGTCGCCAGACTTGGGATTGGTCGTCCTTGAGCATCTCACCATCACCGATCCGAAGAATGTCGCGGCATGGCTCACCCTCGCGGGATGGCATCGAACCCAAGGCAACCTGCCAAAGGCGACTGCTGCGTTCAGATCGGCAGCCTCCCTTGCCCCCAACAATCCAAACGTGCTGTTCACCGACCTCGAATTGTCGCTGTCGGAAAAGAGGTATGACGCCGCAGACCAGATCGCAGCCAAGGCCCGCAAGCTTTATCCCAACGATGAGCGTTCCTACCGGGGCGTTGCTTCCGTTGCCTTGCAGCGTGGGGATATCGAGACGGCCGTGAGCGTTCTCCGCGAGGGCTTGGCGACGCAGCCGGGCCAGCCAGCGCTGCTGCGAATGCTGGGCGAAATCCTCTTGCAGGCAAACCGGCTCGACGAGGCGGAAGAGACGATTGACACGGTCGTGAAACTTCACGGCGACAAGTGGCCGGATGTCGGCATCCTTCAGTCGCGACTGTTGATGGTGAGAAAACGTTGGCTAACCGCCCAACGAAAGCTCGAGGCCGTCCGCCCACTCGTCGCGGAATCGGATGATTTGACCAGGCAGGTCGACCTCCTCCTCGGACAGTGCCACGAGATGCTGGGGCAGTTTGACGAGCAACTCGCAGCCAACCAGCGGGTGCTCCTCGGAGACTACAACTCACGGGCCGCGCGGATCGGCATCGCCGGCGCCTTGGCGGCCTCCGGCAAGCCTGACGCAGCTCGTGCCGAACTCGAAGCTGTCGCTGCCTCGCTCCCGCCAGACCGGCTGACCATGCAGCCCGAGGTCTGGTCCCCGCTGATCCAACTCCGTATCGCAGACCAGATGAGGCGGACGCCGGCCAACCGCGATTGGTCCCAGGTCGAGCGGCTCCTTGATCTTCTCGAGCAATCTCCAGCCGTCTCTGACGCGCAGATCGCGCTGCTCCGTTCCGATCTTCTCGTCAGGCAGGGTGACTTACCGGCGGCGTTCGAGATCCTGCGGAAGCTGGTGGATGCAAAGCCGTCGAGCGTTCAACCCCGAGCGGCGCTCGCGATCCTGACGCTGCGAGAGGAGGGGCCTGCGGCGGCACTCGCCCTGCTCGACACGGCACCAGCCGACATTGCCGACGATCCACAACTGCTCACGGTTCGGACGCAGATCGCGGCGCGGGCACCGGCGGATGAGTCCGCCGCGGCCCTGTCGCAGCTCGAAGAGAAGGCCCTTGCTCTGCCGACCGAACAGGCTACCCGACTGCTTTCCACGATTGCCTCGGTCCACAGGGGCATGGGATACCCAGACCAGGCCGAACGAGTCTGGCGTGCCGCGCTGAAAAAAGTCCCCGACGACATCGTCATTCGCAAGGCATTGTTTGAAATGGCCTGCGAACAGGGCGATATCGAGAAGGCTCAGGCCTTCGCTGAGGAGATCAGCCGGGTGACAGGGCCGACGAGTCCTCAAAGCCGTGTGTCAGCCGCCGCCACGCTGCTGCTTCGTGTACGAGCATCACAGTCGAAGGCAGCCGCGGCGGCAAACACCGCGTCGGACGACGCCGAACCAGCCGCACTGACTCCCGCGGAAAACGAACAACTGGACGCCGCCAAAAATCTTCTCATCGAAGCCGAAAACGACAGGCCCGGCTGGGCGCAGATCCAGCAGCTTTTCGGTGAGATCGCGATCCTCCGCGGTGAAATCCCGACCGCGATCGAGCGATTTCAGCAGTCCGCGCAGATGGGCGCGGCAAACCCTTTAGTGATCCGCCAACTCGTCTCGCTGTTGTACGTCTCCAATCGTCTGGAGGAGGCGCAGCAGGCCCTGGCAACGGTCGGCCCTGACGGTCTGGGTGGTTTGGAACGCGTGACCGCGGAGATCGATCTGAAGACGGGCCAGTTCGACGACGCCGTCGCCGTGGCGGAGGCGGCCCTGGCCAGCAACCGGAAAAACAGTGCGGGCGATCTCCTCTGGTTCGGACAGTTGATCGCCCGAGCTGGCAAGGTCGATCGGGCGCTCGAGGTGCTGCAGCAGGCTGTCGATGCCGATCCGCACCGGCCGGAGGGATGGATGGCGTTGCTCCTCACGCAAATCGCGACGGGCAACGGACGGGCTGCCGAACAGACGGTGAACAAGGGGGCTGAGATGCTCGCCCCGCCCCAGCGGCAGCTGCTTCTCGCCCAAGCGCATGAAATGTTTGGACGAATCGACGACGCGGACCGGAGTTTCCGCGAAGCGGTCTCGGCCGCTCCCGGCAATCCTGCCGCCATGCGAAGCCTGGCCGCGTTCCTGATCCGTCAGGGACGACTGTCAGCCGCCCGCGAGCAGCTCCAGACGATCATTTCCGCCGCATCCGCAGATCCTTCCATGAGACGAGCCGCCACATGGGCAAGGCGGAGGCTCGCCGACATGACCATCCAGACCGGCAGCTACCAGGACATGCAACGTGCAATCGCGCTGATCGATGGCAACGCCGACCAGGATGGCCGGTTGGCAGCCGAAGACGTGGCCCTGCAGATCGCGATCCTCGCTCCACGACCCGAGCCCAGCAGCTGGCGGCGGGCACTCGGCCTCATCGACAGACTTGCCTCAATGCAGCCGCTCACTACCGCGCAGCGCACGCAAAAAGCGCAACTGCTCGAGCAACTTGGCCGGTGGAACGAATCCCGTGACGAACTCCTGTCGATCGCATCGGCACCAAACACCCCCCCCATGTTCCAGGCCTTGTTGATCGAGAAACTCATCCAGCACAAGGACCTGGACGCGGCGCGAATCTGGCTGAAAACGCTGGCGGATCGCCTCCCCGACGCCCCGATCGTCACCGCGATTCAGGCCAAGGTGGCTCTGGCGGAAGACAACCGGGAGGCCGCGGTGGCTGCCGCCCGAAAACTGATGCCCGCAGCAGCGGCGTCGCCCGAGATGGCGGGCCAGTTGGGGCCCCTGTCCACCTTGCTCGAGGAACTGGGACTCCACGCGGCCGCAGACCAAATCTTCACCCAGTACGCGGCCGTGTCGACCGATGGCGTGCTCGCCCGGGCGGGATTCCTGGGGCGGGCACAGAGGGCCGACGAGGCGCTCGACCTGCTCGAAGCCTCCTGGGACAAACTTCCTTTGGAAAACCTGCTCCGAACGGCCATTGCGGTGCTGGGGTCGCAGGCCACCGCTGCGACATCACCGCAGGTCGAACGAATCGAGCAGTGGTTCAAAAAGGCTCGCCGTCAGGACCCAGACTCGCCGAACCTGGCCCTGTTTTTTGCGGACTTTGTCGGTGCCACCCACAACCATGATGACATCGTAGCGGCGTACCGCTCCGTCCTCGGCCGCAAGGACCTCTCTGCCCAGCAAGCCGCAGTGGCGTCCAACAACCTGGCTTTTCATCTCACAGCCCCAGCCACGGCCGCGGAGGCCGAACGCCTGGTGGACCTCGCCCTTGCGGAACTGGGCCCCCTTCCCGACGTCCTCGACACGCGGGGCCTCGTTCTGCTGGAAAAGGGCAGAGCGCCGGAAGCGATTGCCGACTTCAAAGAGTCACTCCTGGTACCGACGGCCACGAAATACCTCCACCTCGCCTCCGCGCTGGCATCAGAACAGCAACTGGAAGCGGCTCGCAAAGCGTTCGCGGACGCGAAGAACCTCGGGCTCTTTCCCCACCAGCTCTCCTCCGGGGATCAGGCGCGGCTCAAGGCCCTCGAGACAGCACTCGGCCAGTGACGTTCTTGGCCCGCCGTTCTTGGCCCGCCGTTCTTGGCCCGACGTTATTGGCCCGACGTTATTGGCCCGATTGGAGCATCCGCGACCGGGCCAGGGCGTCCTCGGCCTCGGTGATGCGGCCGCCGCGCATGCACGCCACACTCAGCGCCGTGTAGCTGAACGGGTCTTTCGGCTCCAGCTCACAGACCTTACGGGCATGTTGGATCGCCTCGTCGTGTCGTTCCAGTCGCGTGCACCAGGCCGCCAATGCCGAATGGGCCAACGCAAAGTCGGGCTGCTCTGCGACAAGCCCCTCGAGAGAGGCCACCGCTTCGGCAATTTTTCCCTCATTTTTCAGGGTTTCCGCAGCAGCGTACTGGTCATCGCGATCCGTCATGGTCGAAATCTCCCCGGCGAAAATGCCTCGCCGGCGCAGTGTAGCGACTTTCCGCAGTCTGGCGAGCCGGGAGAGGAGAGGGGATATCTGCCTTCGTCGTCAAACTGACATTGAATCGACCATCCGCATAAGCCGATAAGTCGCTTTCGTCGACACTTCCCGTTGACCCGACCGCGGCAATGGCGGCCCCAATCCGGCGTGGAACACCCCGTGAGCATTCATCCGTTGGCAAACGTGAGTCCCGAGGCCCGGTTGGGCGTCGGTGTGAGCATCGGGGCCTTTGCCAGCGTGGAGGCCGACGTTGAACTCGGCGACCACTGCGTGGTCGCGTCGGGCGTTGTCTTGAAGTCGGGCGTGAAGGCGGGCGTGAACAACGAATTCTGCGAGCATTCCGTCATCGGCGGGGCCCCACAGCATGCCGGCCGTCCCCAGCACATCGGGCGGGTCGTGATCGGCGACAACAACGTTTTCCGCGAATATGTCACGATCCATCGGGCGCTCAAGCCGGAGAACGCGACGACGGTCGGTAGCAGCAATTATGTCATGGCAAGCGGGCATTTCGGCCACGACTGCACGGTCGGCAACCACGCCATCTTCGCCAATGGAGCGATGCTCGGTGGTCACGTGTCGGTGTCGGATCGTGCCTTCGTCTCGGGGGCCGTCGCGGTGCACCAATTCTGCCGCGTTGGCCGCCTCGCCATGGTGGGCGGACATGCCCGCGTCGTCCAGGATGTTCCGCCGTTCATGCTGCTCGACGGGCAGAGCGGCTGCATCGTCGGGCTGAACGTCGTCGGGCTGCGGCGCAGCGGCCATACGTCGGAGGATATCGCTTCGCTCAAGTCGGCCTACCGTCTCATCTACCGCCGCGGCCTTCCCTGGAAGGACGTTCTGGAGGCCCTGCGGACCGAGTTCACGGGTGGCCCCGTCGCCCAACTGCTCGAATTTCTTTCCGCCGGCACGCGTGGTTTCGTGCAGGAGCGACGGGCTCCCCCGGCCGCGACGCTTCGGCTGCGGGTGCCCGACGAGGATGCCGCAGCCCCGATCCGCATCAAGGCGGGCTGACCCCGCGGCGGCGGTTCCCCTGCGGCGGCGCTTCCCCTGCGGCGGCGCTTCCCCCAGTCCTGCCGAGTGGAGCCCGGTGCTCGCCTCGCTTTTCCGCGGCCAGCGAGGCGAAAGACGACGATTGTGCCGGTTATGACGCTGCGCGAAGAATTTCCGGCGCCGAGGAATCGCCCTGCCGGGAAAGATGGGCAAAGATTGTGGGGATGGCTGGCACAACGCCGGACCGTCGCTTTCCCCCAGCCTCTTCCCTCCAAACGAGTGCCGGCGCCGCCATGCAGCCTTTTTCCCCGGTGGACCTCAGCGCACCTCTGGCTTCCCAGCCAGCCGGTGACCTGATGGTCCCCGGTTCCGCAGCCCCGTCAGCCCCAACCGCGATGCGGCATTCGATCGCGAGGCGACTGCTGTTCTGGTTTCTCGTGATCGCGCTCATTCCCTGCGCGGTCCTGACGGCAGTCACCGCCCAGATCGCCTCCAACGCACTCGAGAACTCCGTCCGCGAGATCCTGGTGCGCACTGCCGCGACGAAGGCCAACGAACTGGAATCGTATGCGATGGAGCGGATCCGTGATGGCAGGGCGCTGTCCGGCGAACCAGACGTGATCCGCGCGGCCCGCGAACTGGGATCGATCCCCGGCGGCACCGGCACAGCCGAGGCCACCGCCAGCCTGCGCAAGGCCCTTGGCGAGAACACCTCAGGGGTCGCAGGGTTTCTTGCGCATGCGGCCCAGGCGTTTGGCTACTCGCATCTGCTGGTGATCGACGCCACCGGCCGAATCGTCCTCACACTCGACGACTCGGTGCCGCTCGGCTCCTCGGTGCTGACCGGCGGGCCGGCATCAACCCCTCTGGCCAGCGGCTTCGACAGGGCCCGCACGACGCTTCAGACAGAATTCGGCACGTTCCAACCGCTTGGCAGGGCCGGGGAGCCGGTGGCCTTCGTGACGAGCCCGATCGTCGACGAAGGCAGCGTCGTCGGCGTGCTCGCACTGGGACTGGGACCGCAACGCATCTGGCAGATTCTCACCGACTTCGGCGGCCTGGGAAACACGGGCGAGATTGTCACGGGCGAACGGCAGGGCGACAACGTGCTGGTCACGGCGCCCTTGCGTCACGAAACCGACGCGCCGTTTCGCAAGCTGATCCCGATGGGAGCGACGGGGGGGTCGGCGACCCAGCGGGCCGCCAAGGGCGAGGAGGGATATGGACCGGCGATCGACTATCGGGGGCAATCCGTGGTGGCGGCCTGGCGGTTTCTGCCCACCTTCCGCTGGGGCTTGTGCGTCAAGCAGGACGCTAGCGAAGCCTATGCCCCGCTGCGGTGGCAGCGGGCCGCGATCGTCGGCCTGGCGCTGGCCACGATTCTTGGCGTCATGCTGGCGGCCCTCGCCCTGGCACGAAGCTTTTCCACCCCCATCCAGGCGGCCGTCAACGTGGCCCGCAGGGTGGCGGCGGGTGACCTGCGGCCAACGGGCATGGCCCTCGAGAACGGCACGACCGGGGACGAGGAAACCGGCGCCCTGCTGACCGCCATCCATGCGATGACCAACAACCTGCGGGGACTGGTCGGGCGGATCCAGAAATCATCGGTGGCACTCATCTCGACCGCCACCGCGATCCAGGCCACCTCCACCGAACAGCAGCAGGTGATCGCCGACTACGGCGCCTCGACGAGCCAGGCAGTCGCGGCCGTCAAGCAGATTTCAGCCACCAGTCAGGAACTGCTGCGGACGATGACCGAGGTCAACGACATGGCGGCCCATACGGGATTGATGGCGAACGACGGCCGCAAGAACCTGGCCAGCATGGATGGCACCATGCGGCAACTCGCCGACAGCACGCTGTCGTTTGGCTCCAAGCTGGCCCAGATCAGCGAACGGGCCGCCACCATCAATCTGGCGGTCACCACCATCACGAAGGTGGCCGACCAGACGAACTTGCTCTCCATCAACGCCGCGATCGAAGCCGAGAAGGCCGGCGAATACGGCGCGGGCTTCCTCGTGGTGGCCCGGGAGATACGCCGGTTGGCCGACCAGACGGCGGTGGCATCCCTCGACATCGAACAGATGGTGAAGGAAATGCAGCACAGCGTGTCGGCTGGCGTGATGGAGATGGACAAATTCGCGGGGCAGGTCCGGTCGAGCGTCAGCGAGATCAGCGATGTTTCCGGGAAACTGGGCGAGATCATTTCGGGGGTGCATGGCATCAACGGCCGTTTCGAACAGGTGACCGAGGGTATGCGGGCCCAATCGCAGGGGGCGACGCAGATCCGCGAGGCGATGATCCGCCTCGCGGAGGGAGCGGCCCGCACGGCATCGTCGCTCGATGACTTCAACAAGGCGACGGCTCACCTGCGGGGAGCGGTAGGAGACCTCAAGGAGGAGGTATCGCGGTTCACGATCTGACGGCACGGCCATCCTCCGTTTCCGGCCATCCTCCGCGTTCAACCCGTCATGCAACTGCTCGTCTTCACCATTGGAGCAGAGGATTACGCGATCGAGTCGCGGCGGGTGATCGAGGTGCTACCTCTGGTGACGGCACGGCCGATTCCCCGCATGCCCGAGTTCATCAGGGGCATTTTCACGCATCGCGGTCGCCTCGTCCCGCTTGTCGATCTGGCAAGGCTGCTCACCGACCAGCCGTTGCGGGAAACGCTGAGTACACGGGTGATCGTGGTGGAGTTTCCCACAGGCCCCGACGACCAACGCATGAGACTGGGAGTGGCAGCGGAAAACGTCTTGTCTCTCTGCTCCAGTGACGAGACTGAAGCATCGTTGCCCACGATCCGTTCGCCCGGGGCCCCTGCCCTGGGTCGCCTGCTGCGCATCGGTGGCCGCATGATTCAGGTCCTCGACGTCGAACACCTGCTGCCACCGTCGCTCGTCGCCGGACTCGACGCCCCGCTCGACGCCCCGGCGCCGGCATCGACCGGCGGTCCAATCGCGTCATAATGACGTTCTGCCATGCATCCCAGCTCGCCCCATCCTGTTGCCCCCCAGACTGCCGAGGCATGCCTTCTTGCCGAGGCGTTCCTGGAGCAGTGGATCGGGCTTGATTCCCAGACGGTCGGCAGCGGTGCCATCGCCCGCGCCGTGAGGATACGAATGAACGCCTGCGGCGAGCCCGAGGAAGGGGCGTTCCTCGCCCGGATCTCCCGCGATGCGGAGGAGCGAGAGCGATTCATCGACGAAGTGGTGGTGCCGGAAAGCTGGTTCTTTCGGGACCAGCAGATCTTCGATTATCTCCGGCAACAGGCCCCCGCGTTTGCCCAGCGGGCGCATCCGGCCCCGCTCCGCGTCCTGAGCGTGCCCTGCGCCGCCGGCGAAGAGCCCTATTCGGTCGCCATCGCGTTCCTCGAAGCCGGCCTCTCCCCAGATCAGTTCAGGATCGACGCGACCGACGTGAGCCGTGCGTCCTTGAGGCGGGCGGCGGCGGCCACCTACTCGGCCAACGCCTTTCGCGCCGCCGACGTCTCGTTCCGCGACCGTTGGTTTCGTGGCCGGGATGCGGCTGCCGAACTCGACGAGGCCGTGCGGAAGCAGGTGCACTTCTCCTGGGGCAATCTGCTCGACCAATCGTTTGCCGCCGACCGCGAACCTTATGACATCATCTTCTGCCGAAATCTGCTCATCTACCTGACCGCCGACGCCCGCAGCCGCGCCGAGCAGGCGCTCGACCGTCTGTTGGCCCCCGACGGCATCCTCGTGCTCGGCGCCGCCGAGCCGCCGATCCTGAAGCGCTCATGGCGGCCGGTCGCGAGCCACGCGGTGTTCGCGCTGCGACGTAGCACGGCGACGACGGATCGCTTGCCCTCCACCCTTCCCCTGCCCCCCGCGCCACCCGCCGCCTCCGCGGGTGCCGGCATCCGGCCATCGAGCGTTCCTCCACCGCCCCGTCCCCCAGACCGATCACCGGCGGACGAACCCATCGAGTCCCGTCGGCCGGCGGTTGACGATGTGCTCCGCGAGGCGGGCTCCCTTGCCAATGCTGGCCGACATACCGAGGCACTGGCGTTGTGCAGCCGATGCCAACAGACCGCCGGCCCCAGCGCCCGGGTCTTCTTCCTGATGGGCATGCTGCATCGGGCGGTCGGTGAACTCGAGCGAGCCGAGGCCTGCCTCCATAAGACGCTCTACCTCGACGCCAACCACGACGAGGCATTCCTGTCGCTTGCGATCATCGCGTCGCAACGAGGCGACGACCGGATGGCCGAGCAATACCGGCGGTCAGCCACGCGGGTCCTTGCCCGGAAAGGGGCTTCATGAGCCACGACAGCGCAGGCCTGAGCCGCCACGTGGTGGCACCGATGGAGAACTGCTGGCGGCACGTCGGCGTCAGCGGGGATCGCAGCTGCCCGGAACTCGCCACGTTCATCCACTGTCGCAACTGCCCCGTCCTGACGTCTGCGGCCCGCCGCTTTTTCGAACGGCCCGCGCCCGCCGGCTACCTTGACGCATGGCGGGAGATCCTTGAACAGCCCGAAGTGGCCCGCGATACCGACGCGCGGAGCGTGCTCGTCTTCCGCCTCCGTGATGAATGGCTGGCGCTGCCGACAGCCGTTCTTGCCGAAGTCACATCACCGCGGCAGTTGCACCGTGTGCCACATCGCTCCGGCGTTGAACTGGCCGGGATCGTGAACATCCGCGGCCAACTGCAGGTCTGCGTGCGCCTCGAAGGGCTCCTCGGCCTGCCTGCGCCCGCAGAGAGCATCCACGTCGCGACCTCGACGGCACGGCTCCTCGTTGTCGAGCGAGCGGGCGATCGCGGCCCGGAGCGCTGGGTGTTTCGCGTCGACGAAGTCGCGGGCGTGCATCGCGTGCCCGGGCAGTCGCTGCGAGACGTGCCTGCAACGGTCAGCGGGGCGGGCGCACGGGCGACCACGTCGCTGTTTTCCTGGCACGACAGAACAGTGGGGCTCCTCGATGTGTCCAGGCTTCTGGACGGCCTGCACGGACGGATCTCAGGGTGACGGACGGCGACAGCCAGGAGTGTTCGCGGTGGAAGATCTGAGCGGGTTCTCGATGCTGGAACTGTTCCGCCTGGAAGCGGATACGCAGACGGCCGTGCTGTCGGCCGCCGTGCTCGCGATCGAGGAGGTGGAGCATTCCCCGACCGCGATCGAGTCGATGATGAGGGCGGCCCATTCTCTCAAGGGTGCCGCGCGAATCATCGGCCTCGATTCCGCCGTGCGGGTCGCCCACGCCATGGAGGAAGTCTTCGTGGCGGCCGGCAAGGGGCTCTTCAAGGTGGGTCCTGAGCACGCCGACGTGCTGCTGGCTGGAACCGATTTTCTCGGGTCGATCGCGCGGGCCGACGATGCGTTGCACCCCGGAGGCCCGTGGACGGACCGGGCCAACCAGCTGGTCTCACGACTGACGGTACTCCTCGGCACACCATCCAGCTCGCCGCTCCCGTCACAGCCCACCCGCCCCGGCACGGAGGCCCAGGCTCAGGCCCCGGCCCCACCTCATGGGGCTGTCCAGCCTCATGGGGCTATCGCGGCCGATGGACCGGCAGCTCCCGCGGCGGCGGCCTTCGATCAGTTCGACCGAGTGGTGCGGGTGTCGGCGGACAGCCTCACCAGACTGGTTGGCCTGGCGGGTGAATCGCTGGTGGAGGCGCGGCAGCTCCGCCCCTTCGTCGACTCGCTGCTGGCGTTGCGCACGACGCAGGCGCGGCTCTGCGACACGATCGCGGCACTCGACGAACGCATCGATCGCGGCAGCCTCGACGACGCGGCCCTGCGGGATGGCGTACGGCACATCCTCAGGGAGCAGGCCACCGCCGTGCTCGCCGGCCTCACGCGGCGGTGCGAGGAGTTCGAGAGCTTCGCGAGCCGCACCGAAGACCTTTCGAGCAGGCTGCACCATGAAGTCCTCGCCAGCAGGATGCGGCCACTCGCCGACGGCATCCGCGGCTTCCCGAGGCTGGTCCGCGACGTTTCGCGGTCCCTCGGCAAGCAGGTACGACTGGAGGTGCGTGGCGAGCAGACGGGTGTCGACCGCGACATCCTGGAAAAGCTGGAGGCACCGCTCTCCCACCTCATCCGCAATGCGCTCGATCACGGAATCGAACAGTCGGACCGCCGGGAGGCCGCGGGGAAGCCGCCGGTCGGCACGATCCTGCTTGATGCGCGGCATAGGGCCGGCATGCTCCAGATCACGGTCACCGACGATGGCGATGGCATCGACATCGGCCACCTCAAGTCGCGCGCCGTCACGCTCGGACTCGTCTCCCCACAGGTCGCAGACCAGCTCTCGGCCGCGGAACTGCTCGAGTTTCTGTTCCTGCCTGGATTTTCCACGAAGAGCGTGGTGTCAGAGATCTCCGGACGGGGAGTGGGGCTGGATGTGGTGCAGAGCATGACGAAAGCTGTCGGTGGTAGCGTGCGGGTGGCAACGCAGACCGGCCGGCAAACGGTCTTCACGCTGCAACTGCCGATCACCATGTCGGTGATCAGGGCGCTGCTGGTCGACATCGTCGGCGAGCCCTACGCCTTTCCGCTCACCCGCATCGACCAGATCCTCTCGTGTCGGCGTGACGACATCCGCACGGTGGAGGGCCGCCAGTACGTCGATCGCGACGGCGTCGCGATCGGCCTCGTTCTCGCTGCGCAAGTCCTCGATCTGAACGTATCTGCGGTGCCGGTGGCCGACGACGCCCTGTCGGTGGTCGTGATCAGCGACCGCGGCAAGCAGTTCGGCATGATCGTCACCGCCTTTCTCGGCGAGCGCGATCTGGAGGTCCGCCCGCTCGACCCGCGGCTTGGCAAGGTGCCCGACATCAACAGCGCATCGCTGCTCGAGAACGGCGACCCCGTGCTGATCGTCGACGTGGACGATCTCGTGCGTTCGATCGACGGCCTGCTGATGGGCCGCCGGCTGACCCAGGTGGAGTTTGCGCGAATGGCCGAACAAGCCCGCCGTCGCAAGCGCATTCTCGTGGTGGATGATTCGATCACCGTGCGGGAACTCGAGCGGCAATTGCTCCAGTCACGGGGCTTCGACGTCGACGTGGCGGTCGACGGAATGGACGGCTGGAACGCCATCCGCGGCGGGCAGTACGACCTGGTGGTGAGCGACGTCGACATGCCCCGCCTGGACGGCATCGGTCTGGTGTCGCTGATCAAGGCCGACCCGGCCCGCCGGGACATTCCCATCGTGATCGTGTCGTACAAGGACAGGGAGGAGGATCGGCTCCGCGGGCTCGAAGCCGGCGCGAACCGCTACCTGACAAAGACCAGCTTCCATGACCAGACCTTTCTCAATACGATCATTGATCTGATCGGCGAGCCGACCGACTGAATCGATGCCCATGTCGGCGTGGCGGCCGGGAGCCGAAGCATTTGAGAATTGCGATTGTCAACGACGTGCGGGCCGCCAGCGAGGCGCTGCGCCGCGTGGTGGGCAGCCTGCCCGACCACACCGTGGCCTGGACGGCAGCCGACGGCGTGGAGGCGATCGCGATGGCCAAACGCGACCGTCCCGACTTGATCCTGATGGATCTGATCATGCCGCACGTGGACGGCGTACAGGCCACCCGGCAGATCATGGCCGGCAGCCCGTGCGCGATCCTGATCGTCACCGCCACGGTCAGCGGAAACATCTCACTCGTCTACGATGCCATGGGATTCGGCGCGTTGGATACGGTCGACACTCCCGTACTGGGGCCGGCTGGCGAAATGACGGGGGCCGGGGCCCTCATCGAGAAGATCGCAACCGTCGCCAAACTCGTGGGCGCCACCTCCGATCATCGACGGGCCGCGCGGAGCGACGACGCTGCAGCCACGCCGCGGTTGCTCGTGATCGGCGCGTCGACCGGGGGGCCCAAGGCCGTCGCCGATCTGCTCGTGCCGCTGCCGCGTGATTGGAACGTGGCCGTAGTCGTCGTGCAGCACGTGGACGTTGCCTTTTCGCAGGGGCTGGCCAAGTGGCTGGCGGAACGCACAGGCCATGCCGTCCGCGTGGCAGAAGGCGGCGAACGACCGCAGGCCGGAACCGTGCTGGTGGCCGGCACCAACGACCACATCGTGCTGTCGAAGAGCCGCACGCTCGAATATCGTGAAGAACCGCGGGATGTGTTCTTTCGTCCGAGCGTCGATGTCTTTTTCGAGAGCGTGGCCGACCACTGGCCGCAGCCCGGCACGGCCGTCCTGCTCACCGGCATGGGTAGGGACGGGGCGAGGGGGATGTCGAAGCTGCGCGGCTGCGGCTGGCACACCATCGCCCAAGACGAGGCCACGAGTGTCGTCTGGAGTATGCCAAAAGCCGCCATCGACCTCGGGGCCGCCGCTGAGGTGCTTGCCATTGAGCGGATGCCGTCGAGCATCATCTCGCGCATGCAACGCTGACAGCAAACGATCAGGGGATCACGAACCGAAACCGCTGCTCGCCACAACGAAAGAAGCAGTGGGGCGTCAGTCCGACGGCAGACACCGACACCCAGATTCCGTTGCGGGTGGTCTCCGCGGAAATCATCCATGTGCCGTCCCGCAGTCGCTTGAGTTCGGCATGTCGGTTTGCCAGCAGGGGGTCGTCGAGCGTGATATCGGCGCCACCACCCGCCCGGCCGATCACGAGCCGCTCCGCCCGTAGTGGAAATTCAACCGCGCCCAGCTTCGCGGAGGCCTCCACCAGAACCGGCCAACCGGTCCCGGAGATGTGCATGCCTTCCAAGGGGTTCGTCTGGTGTCCGGCCACGGGCATCGAGTTGGGCTTCAGCGGGTTCCGGAGCCGAAACCGCCGCGATCCGAGGACGAGGATCGCATTGTGATGCAAGACGGCTCGGACGCAGCGCACGAACGTGCCGTTGACGCTGTCGAGGTCATGGAGATGCCATTGGAAGCCCCCATTCCACGACGTGCGCCGAATCTCGGCGTGATTACCCGAAACCGAGGGGTCGTTGGGCAGCTGAATATCGCCCGAGGTGCGGCCGATCGAGCATTGCTCACGCCGCAGTCGCACGTCCTCCCCCGGTTCCAGCGAGCCGTCGTCGAGCACGGTGAGCACGGGCACCGGAGGCCGTAGGACCGGCCGGAAATCGTGGCCATCTTCGGGGGCGTACTTCGGCTCACCAGCGCGGCCGAATGGATCCGACTCCGATACCCATTTCACAATCCGGCTGACCGACGCAAACTCCTCGACGACTGGCGGCAAGTCGCCGCCGCCATTCTGCTGGTTGTCGACATCTCGGCTCATATGTCTCCTCCGTTTGTCTTCGACACGGTCGGTCGATCGGCCGTTCTGCCCACGTCATGCCATACTATTCTACCCCGCCGTTGTGGTGGTGGTGATTCTGGCCCCGCTCGATCAACCGCATCACGTCGAGCACGATCCGCTCAGGTCCCAGGGGATCGTCGGCTGAGGCCAGGCCCGGCACGCCCACGACCTGCACCCCGACGGGAAGGTTTCGACTGCCACGGTCGGCGGCGGCCGCCGCCCGGACAACCCGATCGCGACTGCCGACACGCCCCAGCTCCTCGTCTGGCCGTACCCGGGTGATCGGCACGGTGCCGGCCGGCAGATCGAGCAGGTTGGCCAACAAGCAGGGTGCCGCCGCGACCAACAGCAGGGCCGCCGTACCGTGGGGCAGCGCCGGCAGCGCGGAGACTGGGCAGACGAGGGCGTCGTAGGGAGCCACCAGCGACGCGAACCGCGTCGCGAATGCCGCCCGCCGGCTATCGAGCGACGCCAGTGCCGCACCCCGCCTGGGACCAGTGGCCCGGAGGGCCACCGCCTCGATGCCACCCCCCGCAGTCTGCGAGAGACCGGCGAGCAGCGGCCGCAGCCAGATCGGCAGCCCCGCCAGCCGCAGCAGCCGCGCGACCGGCGGTATCGGGCGGGTGCCGGCAAAGAGCCGCCGAATGTCGGCGCCGCCATCGGCCGACAAGAGCGCCAGGTGCAGCCAGGCAGCCTCCGTGGCCAGACTGCCATCCAGGCGGACCATCTCCACGCCAGCCTGCCTGAGGCGGCTCACCGCCTCGTGCACTCCTCGTCGTATGGCTGGCGAGGGTGCGAGCGGCCCGGCGTCATCCCACCAGGCGACCCGCAGGCCACCGTGGCGACGGCCACCTCGTGTGGCTTCAGCGTTGCGAATATCTGGCCCGGACGACGAA
This sequence comes from Planctomycetia bacterium, assembly GCA_026401075.1. GTDB lineage: Bacteria > Planctomycetota > Planctomycetia > Pirellulales > UBA1268 > CAMCQY01. The sequence continues at coordinate 16,188 of JAPLNQ010000139.1, read as the reverse complement.
CCAGCCGCCACCACAGCAAAGGCGCGCGCGAGATCGTCCACCTCCCGGGCAAGGAAGCCCGCTCGGGGACGCACGACCGACAGATGGGGCACGGTGTCAAAGGCACCGCCGTCGCCGACCACGGCTGACCGCGGCAGGAATCCTGAAATACCGCATGCATGCGCCGGCTGCCGGATGCTGCCGGCCAGGTCCGTGCCCACAGCCAGCGGCACCACGCCGGCGGCAACCAGCGCCGCATCGCCGCCGCTGGAACCGCCGGGGCCGCGAGTCGCGTCAAGTGGATGGTTGGTGCAACCCCAGACGGGATTGTCGGTCTCGTGCAGGTACATCGCCTGGGGCACGTTGCCCTTGCCGACGATGATCGCACCAGCTGCGCGGAGACAGGAAACGATCGGTGCATCCGCCACGTCGACAGCATGCCGTCGCGTCGCAATGCCGAGGCTTGTCACAAGGCCCGCCACCGCGAAGCATTCCTTCACGCTCACCGGGACCCCGGCGAGCTGTCCGACTTGGTCGCCCGCCTGAAGTCGCGACTCGAGGTGCTCCGCCTCCACGAGGGCCGCCGTATGCCGCGGTTGCACGAGCGCGTTCAACGCGGCATGTGTTTCGCCATGCCGGGAGACATGCTCGGCCAGAACCGCGGTCGGCCGGACCTCGCCGGCGGCCACGCCCTCCGCGATGCTCACCGCCGATGCTGCCACTGCGCCTCCCTCGCGCCACACGGCCGCCGGACAGGGCTGCCGCGAGCCTATTCTTGTTCAGTGTCCGACGATGGCGGCGGCACGATCGGCCGCATGTCGGCGGCCCAGATGGCATCGCCGTCGAACATCACACCCGAGACCACGACCCGCTCACCCATGTCGGTCGGCGGGGCCAAACGCGAGATGATCGCCATGGTGCGGTCGGTGCCATCCAACTCGGCTCCGGAGACCATTGCGCGAGTGCTCCAGTAGGGGCCGACTTGTCGGGATGGTCCCAGGGTGACGACCAACGAGACTCCATCTGCCTGCCGTTTTTGACTGGTGAGCCACATCCCGCCGAGCCTGTCGAGATCCGCCACGGCTGCCTCGCTGACACAGATGCTGTCGATCAGGTCGGCGGCCGGGGCAGGCGTCGGCGAGAGCGGACGACCGGAATCAGCCGCGCTCGTCTCGAGCCTGACCAACTCCTCGCCCAGCCGTGCGAGCCGCTTGTACCAGGCGACCAGCAGTCGATCACGATCCGGCGAGGCAGGGTCGGTCGCAGCGTTCAGCGCTTCAAAGGCCTCCGCTGCATGCTCAGCGGCCGTCTCGACGCCGGTCAGATCGAGCGGCGGCAGTGCGGCCGGAACGGCGGCAGGAAGCGACGCGACAGCAGCCACACCGGCATCGGCCATCAGGGCATCGAGCCCTGGCAACGAATCCGACTTCGGAAACGCTCCCGCAAGGCTCGAGTCGGCGGCCATCGCCGGTGCTGCCGCGACCGCGGCGGCAACACTCTCGCCGGCCGCGTCTGCCGCAGCCTTGGCAGACTCCGCCGGCTCGGTGGGGTTGGCTCTGCTGGTTTCGTTGGTTCGGTTGGCTCGGACTCAGCCGATTCGGCAGCAGTCGTGGCAGCAGGGTCCGGAGTGGTCGGCATTGGCTCATCGGCCGACGGAAGATCGTCAAGCGACGGGGCGGCGTCCAAGTTGGGGCCGGCGCCCGCCTTCCTGGGCCGCTGATAGCCGGGCTGGAGCTTCTCGGGCAGGAGGAATGCCAACTGCGAAGGCACTTGCTTGCCAAGCTTGAACGGATCCTTCTGGAATCCCCAGATCAGAATGGCGTAAGTGATCGGCAGCGCCATGAGCCCGCCCAACACCACGCCCACCATCTGGCCGAAGCCGCTCCCCTTTTTCTTCGCAGCCGCCGGCCGGTCGCCGGCCATTACCAAAGCCGCCCCGGCAGCTCCGGTCGCCGCCACGGCGGTGTTGAGGGGAATCGAGGCGGGATCGTCCGGCCAAGACTCTGCCGTGTCGTCGGAGTGAGCCTCGTTGACCGGCTCACCAAAATCGGCCGCGTCATCGAAATCATCACCCGACGCGAGAGCCTCTGCTGCAATCGCTTCGCCTTCAGCATCCAACAGTCCCATCTCGTGGGCGATGTCGTTGTCGTCGAAGCTGTCGCCAGCCGCATCGTGGTCGTCGAAGTCTTCCTCGCCGGAGTTGTCCACCGCGTTGGTCATCGAAATGATGTCGGAACGCTCGGTGCCCATCCCGGTGCCCATCCCGGAGCCCATGTGGACCTCCGAGCCAGTTGCCTCGACATCCGGTGGTGGGAACACAACCAGGGGAATGTCGTCTGCCGCGTCGTCTTTGGAACCCTCGAAGGCAAACGTGAAATCAGCAGCGTCTTCAGCAGCAGCGTCTTCAGCACCGCCGCTATCCAACCCGGCCCACGGATCCGGCTCTGGAACCTGCTTGTCGTCGTCGGTCGCCATTGATTCCTCCCAGTCGCACGCCGGCGCGGGGTTCGTCGCCGGGATGCTGCAAAGTCTACCATCGAGTCGCCGGCAGTCCGAAACGGCGTCGAGAAATGGGGGCTTCGGGCTGGGATTTCCCGGCCGGCGAGATCCAGCGGGCGGCCGGCCTCAACCAAGACCGTAGGCCGTCCCGTACCGGCGTCGGAGGCTCTCCACCAGCCAGCTCGCCGACACGGGCTGCCCGGTGGCCTGCTCGACGAGCGCGACCGACTCGAGCTGGCGGCCATGGGCGTGCACATGACTTCGCAGCCAGGAGAGCAGCCCTGCAAAGCGGCCCGCGGCCAGATCGCTGTCAAGATCGGGCAGCTGTCGGGCTGCTGCCGCCATGAGTTGGGCAGCGAAAATGTTGCCCAGTGTGTAGGTGGGGAAGTAGCCGATGAGACCGGCGCTCCAGTGGATGTCCTGCAACACGCCCTCTGCATCGGATGGCGGTCGGAAGCCGAAGTCGCGGGTAAACCGCTCGTTCCATGCCTCCGGAAGATCGGCAACGGCGAGGTCGCCGTGCACCACGGCGCGTTCCAGATCGAACCGCATCATGACATGGAGGTTGTACGTGACCTCGTCGGCCTCCACGCGGATCAGCGATGGCCTCACGACCATCAGCGACTCTTGTATGCGGGCCGCGCTGGCATCGGCTAAAGCCTGCGGAAAGGCCGCTCTCGCGACTGGAAAGCACCATTCCCAAAACTCGGGCGAGCGACCGACCAGATTCTCCCAGAGCCGCGACTGCGATTCGTGGATACCGAGCGATGCCGCTTCTCCGGGCGGCAAGCCATACCACTCGGTGGGCAGCCCCTGCTCGTAGAGCCCATGCCCGGCCTCGTGCAACACGCCATATAGCGCGGTTGGAAGCGCGTGTTCATCCCAGCGGGTGGTGATGCGGCAGTCGTGCGGGCCGAGCCCGGAGCAGAAGGGATGCGCGGTGGTGTCGAGCCGGCCGCGATGGAAATCGAAACCGATCCGGGAGGCGACCTCGCGGACAAATCGCTGCTGGTCGGCAACGGGGTAGCGCTGTCGCACGAGCGCGTCGTCGGGCTGCCGTGCCGATCCTGCGCACGCCTGCACGAGGGGCACGATCTCGTCCCGCAACTGGCTGAACTGCGCGGCAATCGTCTCCCAGCGTGCCCCCGGCTCGTAGTCGTCGAGCAAGCTGTCGTAGGGATCAGCATCTGGCATCTGGCAGGCAGCCAGTTCGCGTTTGAGGCTGAACACCTGCTGCAGCCACGGCTCCAGGGTGCTCCATGACGATGCCGCGCGGGCAGTCAACCACGCCTGCTGGGCCTCGACACAGGTCTTGGCCAGGGCGCCTACCAGGCGTTCCGGCACCCGGGCATGCTTGGCAAAGTCCTTGCTGAGGAGCCGGATCGCGGTGCGAACCTGGGGAGATCCGTCCCGGACGAGCGGCCCCGCTGCCAACGTGGCCAGCCGCTCGCCATACACCCGATCGCAACGCTGTCGATGGACGAGGGTCGCCACCGCCTCCACCTGCGCGGCCCGATGGGACGCGGCCCGCGGCGGCATCATCGTCTGCTCGTCCCAGCACAGCAGCGATTCCACCGACCCCAGCACGGCGGTCTGCCGTGCATGGGCGCAGACGTCATCGAAAAGCTGTTCCTGCGAAGAACGGTCATGCGGGTGCGGCGTCATGCAGGAGAGTATGCTGTCGCGGGGCCGACCGGGCAATCAGCGGTCGCCCATGAACGCTCCCCGCGAAGGCCCTGCCCATGCTCGACGTTCTCGTAATCGCACCGCACCCGGATGACGCCGAAATCGGCATGGGGGGCACCATCGCGCTGATGCAGGCGCAGGGGCTGAGGGTGGGGGTGCTTGATCTCACCGATGGCGAACCGACGCCGCGAGGGTCGCTGGAAACGCGGGCCCGAGAGACTGCCGCTGCAACAGCGGCGCTCGGGCTCAGGTGGCGCGAGAATCTCGGCCTGCCCAATCGGCGGCTGCGGGCGACGCTCGCCGCCCGCGCGTCGCTGGCCGGAGTGATCCGCCGCGTGCGTCCCCGTTGGCTCTTCGCGCCCTACGCTGTCGATGCCCACCCCGATCATGTCGCTGCCACGAAGTTGGTGGAGGCGGCGCGGTTCTGGGCCAAGCTCACCAAGTGCGATCTGCCCGGCGATCCATGGCATCCGGAACGGATCTTCTCCTACTGGAGCGTGCATCTGAAACTGGTCCGGCGGCCTGCGTTTGTGGTGGACACCACCACGACATGGGAGACCAAACGCTCCAGCCTCGACTGCTACGCCAGCCAGTTTGACCAGACCGCTCCCAAGCCCACGGTGCTCGACCGGGTCGAGGCGGCTTCCCGCTGGTGGGGCTCCACGATCGGCACGCTCCACGGCGAGCCGTTCTCGTCGCGGGAACCGGTCGCCCTACGCGGCTTTGCCGACCTGTTTTAGGGTGGCGGGGGTTGAGGGGAGATGGCCGGATCACGGTGACCCGGCGGGAGCACGCAGGAAGGCTGGACCGGCCTGACATCACCTGCCGATACGAGCTTAGGTGGGCCGTGGGTGCGGCCGCTCGGCCTGCAGGATGCGGCGCATGGCTTCCCGGGACATCAACGTCATCGCACTGGTCAAAGGGGGGGAACGCTATGTGTTCCTCTACGATGACGAAAGTCGCGACGAAACCATCCGCACCCTGGCGCGGTATGCGTCGAATCCTGACCTGAGCTTTTCCTGGTATGACGCCGCGATGCTGGGGCAGAAGGTCCGCGGGAGCACATCCCACAGCCGTCGCCACCGCTTCGTACCCCGCGCCGACCGCCCGGCCTGAGCCTTCCCGATGGCATCGCACTCGTCGGCAGCGGGAGATGGTTTCTCGACGGAGATAGATCGCTTTCTCCGGTTTCTGGCCGCCGAGCGCGGAGCGTCGCCGCTGACGCTCAAGAGCTATCGCGAGGACCTCCGGCAGCTGGAGGAATTCCTTCGCTCGGCCGGATGTCGGAACCCCGGAGAGGCTTCCAGTGTGATCCTGCGTCGATTCGCCGCGGGCCTGCATGCCGCCGGCTATGCCGCCTCGAGCGTGGCCCGCAAATTGGCCAGCACGCGCAGCTTCTATGCCTTCGGTCAGCGGGAGGGCTGGGTGCCCACCAATCCTGCCAAACCGCTGCGCAGCCCCAAGCGTTCGCGCAAGCTTCCGAAGTTTCTGACCGGCGATGAGATTGGCCGGCTGCTCGCCGCCCCCAAACCGGCCGACGCAGGCGGCCTGCGTGATCGGGCGATTCTCGAACTGATGTATTCGTCGGGCGTTCGGGTGCGGGAACTGGTGGGCCTCGACGATGCCGATCTGGATCTTCGCGGAGGCACCATTCGCGTCCGAGGAAAAGGCCGCCGCGAGCGCCTGGGAATGGTCGGCTCACACGCACACACCGCGTTGCAGGCGTGGCTCACGGCACGCCCACGGCCGGCGATCGCCCCGCCCCGCGGGGCACCGCGGCCCCTGTTCACCAACCGGTTCGGCGGCAGACTCTCGGTTCGTGGCGTGGCCAGGTTGCTCGAGAAGCATCTCGCAGTCGCGGGGCTCTCCCGCCGGGCGAGTCCGCACACGCTGCGACACAGTTTCGCCACCCATTTGCTCGATGCGGGGGCCGACATCCGCAGCGTTCAGGAACTCCTCGGCCACAAGAGCCTCGTGACCACGCAGATCTACACCCACGTGACCACCACCCGGCTTCTGGACGCCTTCGACAAGGCCCATCCCCGGGCGAGGTAACGGCTCTCTCGCCGCGAAGGACGAGGCCGAAAGAGTTCGACCCGTGGCCACGAGTTTTTAACTGGTGGAATCCGTGGAGGGGACACGGACAAGTTGAAAACTTGCCGCCACGGGGGGAGGGGACACTGGCCGCCACGGGGGACGCCTGTTCGCGTCCTACACAAGCCCGCGACGGACGGCCCAGACGGCCGCCTGCGTGCGATCGCCGACGGCGATCTTGCGCAGGATGTTTTGCACGTGCTCCTTCACCGTCTCCACGCTGATCGTCAGCGACTGGGCGATCTCCTTGTTGGAGAGCCCCAGCGCCATATGCCTGAGCACCTGCGTCTCGCGCTGCGTGAGCGGAATATCCGGATCGGGCGTTGCGACGCGATTGGCCATGGTGGTTGCCACCCGGCGAAGCTCCCCGGCCTTCATCGGCAGCTGGCCCGCAGCCGCCCCCGCGATCGAGTTGATGAGTTCGGCCCGGGTGCAGCCCTTGAGCATGTAGTCGTGGGCCCCCGCCGCCACGGCACGGGCAACATAGGTCGGATTGTCGAACGTGGAGAGCACCACCACGCGAACCGCGGGCATGTCGGCACGAATCCGCTCGACCGCCTCGAGGCCGTCCTTGCCTTGCATGCGGATGTCCAACAGCACAACGTCGGGCTTCAGTTTGCGAGTGAGCTTGATGGCCTCGTCACCACTGGTGGCTTCGCCAACGATCTTCACTTCCGACCCGGCCAGCAGGCTCACGAGGCCTCGTCGCACCACCTCGTGATCATCGGCAATGACTAATTTGATGGACATGGACGTTTAGAACCTTTCCGCGGTTTCCGCGGGAGTGAATGACGGCTGGCTCTGATCGGCGTTGCTCACCCATCCGGCAAACCGGAGGCGGGAGGTTGGCATGAGCCCCGTGTAAGGAAAATATTAGCAAATCAACTTTATTGATACAACCGTCGGCCGCGCCGCATCGTAACGTGGCACCGCCAATTCATTCCCTACCCTCGCAAAATTGGTCAATTCGGCCAACCACCCACTTTGGTGATCCCCTCATCCTCCGGGGCGTCAGAGGGGCGACACCCTCGCCCGGACGCGGGCCAGCATGGCTGCGGCACCGCGGTCGAGAAGCAGGCCCGCCAGTTCCTTGCCGAGAGATTCCGGCTTTCGAGACAATTCCGGCAGCTCGTCATGCGGAACGGCCGCCCTGACAGTAGCCGCGATCCGCAGCACACGGTCTCCCGAGTCTTCCAGCACGCAGCCGCCCAATTCCAGGTGCCCGTCGTCAGTCTGATGGCCCCAGGCTCCGATGGGGGCCAGACACCCGCCCGCGAGGGCCGCGAGGCAGCTGCGTTCCGCCCGCACGGCCTGATGCGTGGCGGGGTCGTCGAGCGGTTCGAGGGCGAGACGCAGTCGCCCGTCGTCGGCACGGATTTGGATGCCCAGGGCTCCTTGTGAGACCGCCGGCCAGAAGGCATCGGGCCGCAGCACGTGCGTGATCCGGCTGGCCAACCCCAGCCGCTCGAGCCCCGCGCCGGCGAGGATCAGGCAATCGTATTCGCCGCCATCGAGTCGGCGGAGGCGGGAGTCCACATTGCCACGGATGGCACGTACGTCCAGATCACTGCGGATTGCTTTGACCTGCGCGACCCGCCGCAGGCTGGAGGTTCCCACCACGGCACCGGGCGGCAACGACTCGAGCGTGCACGGCTCCCGGGCGACGAGCGCGTCGAACGGCATGGCCCGCACGGGCACGCAGGCCACCGTCAGCCCGGGCGTTTCCTCCGTGGGCAGATCCTTCAGGCTGTGGACGGCGGCGTCGATCCGTCGCTCCAGCAGGGCACGCTCCAGCTCGCGAACAAAAACCCCGTCCCCGCCGATAGCCGAAATCGGCACGTCGTCGCGGCGATCCCCCTGCGTGGAGATCGTGACGACCTCCACGGCGTGCCCGTGGCTACGGAGTTGGTCGACGACCCACCCTGTCTGCGTGCGGGCCAGCAGGCTGGCCCGGGTGCCGACCCGAATCGGCAGGTCCTGCCGGGAGGTTTCTGAATGCGTATGCATGCCTGCGTATTGCTCCTCACCACCGCGTTCGACGCTCGACGGAGTTCCGAGTCTACCCGCTGAAACCTAGTCGGCGGCGGTGCTTCTGTCGGCCTTGGCCACCACCGCCACGTCCACGGTCTCTGCGCCGGCGGCCAGCAGTGCCCGGCAGCAGGCCGACAGCGTCGCCCCGGTCGTCACGACATCGTCCACCAGCAAAATCCGCTCCCCATCGATCCGCCGGCGGCTGCGAAAGGCCCCCTGCACGTTGTGCGGCCGGTCGGCGATCGGCAGTTCGTTCTGCATCCGCGTGGCTCGGTGCCGCGAGAGCGTGCGGCTGTGGGGCAGGCCCATCAGCCTCGCGATCCGCCGCGACAACTCGTCTGCGGCGTTTGTGCCACGGATCGACCGTCGCAGCCAGTGCATCGGGACGGGCACGACCCGACCGACATCCCATGAAGCCAGCCTCTCCCCGTGCTTGCGAACGATCAGCAACGCCAGCGCAGCCGCCACATCGTCACCCGCCGGACGCTTGGCCCGCAGCACCGCCTCACGAAGCGCACCGGCATAGGATGACAAGACGGCGATGTGACGCCAGTCGTGGGGCCGCCGAGGGCAAAGTCGGCAGCCGTCGGCCGCGCCACCGGACTCACCACACTTCAGACACCTGCCGAGATCGGCAGACAACGCCCTCGCGCACATCTCGCAGACTGAGGCCGCAACGGACGCCGATTCGGACCCCGGCATCGTTCCCGGGTGCCCCGCGGAGGGCTCGCGCCGACAGATCGGGCAGCGGGGCGGATAGAGGAGATCGAGGCCGCCAGCAGCCAAGCGGCTGGCCTGAGCTCGAAGCAACCGGGCCCATTTCATAGCCTTCCTCTCGCTGCTGCCAATCATGGCTGTCTACACCTTGCCATACCGATCTCAGACGGTTTGAAGCCTCGGCCGCGGCGATTTTCCGGCCGAAGCCCAGATTGACGCTCCCGGCCGACCCGCGTACCCTCCGACGCCCCTTCAGGCCCCGGCCGCCGTCAGCCGGAGACGCCCGCGTCTGGCTCACCGGTCAATCGTCCGCCACGGTGTCAATCCGTCAAGCGTTCATGCTCATCGACCGCTACATCATCAGGGCCCAACTGCATGCGTTCATGATCGTGTTCGTGAGCCTGGCCGGGCTCACGTTCGTGGTCGATGCCTTCACGAACATCGAGGAATTCATCGCCCATGCCCCGGGGGCGGGCGGTCTGGCTCGGGTGCTGGGGGCCTACTACGGCTACCGGCTGATCTCCTTTTTCGACGCCACCAGTCCGGTGATCTCACTAGCCAGCGCCATGTTTGCGCTGTCGTGGCTGGAGCGGCACAACGAACTCACGGCGCTGCTTGCGGCCGGCGTGACCCGCTGGCGCATCGCCCGTTCGGCGCTGGTCTTCGCAGCCGTGGTGAGCCTGCTGGCCATGGCCAACCGGGAGATCGTGCTGCCACGGATACGTGAGAACCTTACGCGCAACGCGCAGGATCTCCGCGGAGACGCCGCCCACCCGTTCGATGCCCGCTATGACCACGCGACGGAGATTCTGTTTCGCGGCCGATCCGCCCAGTCTGCGACCTTTCGGATCGAAAAACCGAGTCTCAGATCGACGCAGCCGAGGCCTATTGGAAGCCAGCCGACGCCGCGCACCCGGCGGGATACCTGCTCTGTCAGGTCCGCGAACCCGCCGACATCGATCGGCTCGAGCCCCTGCAAAGCAGTGGGCGAACGGTGGTGTTCACCCGGTCGGCCGCGGACTGGCTCTCCCCCGGTGAGTGCTTCGTGACCAGCGACGTGACCTTCGAGCAACTAATCGGGTCGGCCAACTGGAGCCAGTATTCGTCGACGATCGAACTCGTCCGAGCCATCGCCAATCCCAGCCTTGGAGTCGGCGCAGAGATTCCCCTCAGAGTGCACGCCAGAATCGTTTCTCCGCTGCTCGACATGTCGCTGGCGTTGCTCGGCATCCCGCTCGTGGTCGGCCCCAATCGCCGGGGTATCTTCGTCGCAGTCGGCCTGTGCGTGCTGTCGGCGGTGGTCTTCTTCCTGATGATATTCGGGTGGCACGCGCTGGCCACGGCCTACGTGGTCAGTCCGTCGCTGGGGGCCTGGGCGCCATTGCTGATTCTGGCGCCGCTCGCTTCCTGGGCCGCCCAGCCAATGTGGCAATGAGGGCCGCCCAACTCAGCTGATCGCCAAAGGCTCACTTCGCCGCCGCGGGAGCCTGCGCAGCCGCCGCGGGAGCCGGGGCTGCCGCGGGGGCCGGCTCGGCCAAGGCCTTGAACTCGACGGTGCGGGTCACAAGCTCGGCCAGTTCGCCCAGCGGCATCTCTGCTGCCAACGCCTGAGGCACCCGCCACACCAGCGCTGCGGCGACCTTGGCGTCGGGGTCCAACGCGACCCAGATTTGCGTCTCCCCCTCGGTGTTGTTCTTCTCGTCGACTCCCTTGTTGACTCGATCGAACGGCTGCGGCCCGCCAAGCTTCAACACCGACCAGGACGCCTTGCCCCCGACACCCGGCTGGCCCTCGACCGCAGCCCAGGCCGCCTTTGCAAACGACGCCTCCTTCTGCACCTGGTTCAGGATCTTCTTTTTGAGTTCGTCGAGGCCGCTCTCCTTGTCGGTCAACACGCCCACGGAAAGCACGGCCGGCCACTGCACGCCGTCGACTTCTTTGATCCGCTGCACTGCAACTCGAAACCCTGGAAAATCCTGGAGGAATGGCGGCTTGGACCAGTTCTTGTCCCCGACGGCATCCTCGTCCGTGAAGACTTTGGGAACGCGGAGAGCCAGACGCTGGTCGGCGAGCACGTGCGGCGTGGGGCGCAGTTGCTGAAACTCGCCCTCCTGGCGGTAACGCTGCAGGCTGCTGCGGTAATCAGCGTCGTAGCCGCCGGAGAAACACCCTGAAGCGGCAATCAGACCGATGGCGGCAAGCTGAACGGAGCGACGCATCATGTTCTCCACGTGAATGCAAGAATCGGCAGCCGGACATGCACCGGACGGCGGACCGATTGTGACAGATTTACCGAATTCGCAACCCGGCCTGCGTAGGCCCGCACGGCGACGCAGTCGTCACCAACTCCATTGCCAGCAACGTCTTCCGCATCCTTCTTGTTTATCCAAGCCTATTTCTTCAACCCCAACCTCCCTAACTGCCGATCTCTAGGGTGCGAACACGTGTCGGCTGGCCAAGTGGCCGCAGACGCTGTTTCGATGCGATTGAGGCGAAGGAGTGCCCCCATGCGAATTGCCACCAACAGATTTGGGCGGATCGACGTCGATCCGGCAGACATCCTCCACTTCCCCAGCGGACTGCCTGGACTTGAGGATTGCCGCGATTGGGCGTTGCTCGCCGACTCCGACAACGACGCCCTTGGATGGCTGCAGAGCACCACCCGTGGCGATGTCGCGTTGGCCGTTGTCAGTCCGCGTCGCTTCGTCCCCGAGTACCAGGTGCGAATCCCCCGCAGCGAACTCACCCCCCTGGCGTTGGCCGACATGCGGCAGGCTCAGGTGGTGGTCGTCGTTGGAAAAACCGCCACGGGCCTCACCCTCAATCTAAAAGCACCGATCGTCATCAACCTTGAAGCCCGCACGGGCCGTCAGGTCGTTGCCTCCGGCGAACTTTCCATGCAATACGAAATCAATCCCCAACGACCGTCACTCAAAAAGAGTGCATAATCTTTGTAGCCACCGACGCAGGATCGTCGGCAATACGAAAGGATCAGGAAGGAACCAGCGATGCTCGTACTCTCCAGACAACGTGACGAAAGCATCATGATCGGCGACAACATCGTCGTGACGATCGTGGACATCAGGGGAGACAAGGTCCGGCTGGGCATTAATGCTCCTACCGAGATCCCCGTGCACCGGCAGGAGGTCTACGAGGCGATCCAGCGGGAAAATCTGCGGGCCTCGCGACTGGAACCGGGCGACACGCAGGACATCGGCAAGTTTGCAGGTCGTGGCAACAACGGTCAGGCTCGCCCGCCGGAGGGGCCGCGGCGGTAGGACGCAGCTGCCGTCAGGCGTGGAAGAAGGGTGGCTCGTGGCCGGCCTTCCACTTGATGTTGCAGCCGATGCTCGGCTTCTGGTCGGCCAAAGGCGGTCGTCCAGACAGCAGGGCGTCGATCGCCCCCCTCAGGTCGCTGCCCGTCACGGGGATGTCGCTCCCCGGACGGCTTGAGTCGAGCTGGCCGCGGTAGACCAGCGACCGATCGGCGTCGAACAGATAGAAGTCGGGCGTGCAGGCGGCGTGGTAGTCCTTGGCCACCTCCTGCGTCTCGTCGTAGAGGTAGGGAAAAAGATAGCCCCGCTCCTCCGCCTCCCGCACCATCTGCTCCGGAGAATCGGCCGGATGGCTGGAGACGTCGTTGGAGCTGATCGCCACGATCCCGACGCCTCGCGGCAGGAAGTCGCGTCCTATCGCGGCCAGTTGATCGGCCACGTGCTTCACGAACGGGCAGTGGTTGCAGATGAACATCACCACCGTGCCCCTCGGTCCGGCCGCATCGGCCAGGCCCACTATGCGACCGTCGACGTTGGGAAGTTCGAAATCGGGGGCGACCGTGCCGAGCGGCAGCATCGTGCTGGGGGTGCGAACCATAGACGTGTCTCCTTGGCGGGGGCGAACGCAGGCGGTGCAAACGAGCCATGCTACCGTTGTCAGCGGCGGAGAAACACCCGCTTCGCATTGGCGGTGGTCTCGGCCGCCAGCCGCTCGAGCGAGACGCCGCGTGCGATCGCGAGGCAACGGGCTGTGTGCACGACGTGGGACGGCTCGTTCCGCCGGCCGCGCAAGGGTTCTGGTGAGAGAAAGGGGCTGTCCGTCTCGATCAGTAATCGATCGGCCGGAACGGCAGCGGCCACTTCCCGCAGGGCGGCAGCGGACCGGAAGGTCACCATGCCCGCGAATCCGAGACAACAGCCGAGCGACACGGCCTCTTCGGCCTCGGCCTGCGTGCCGGTGAAGGCATGCAGCACCACGCTCAGCGGCCCGCGGGCGATCGCCTCGCGAAGCGTGTCGAGGGTGTCGCGGATGCTGTCGCGGGTGTGCACGACCAACGGCAGCCCCAGGCTCTGGGCCAGCCGGATGTGGCGGTCGAAGAACTCCCGCTGCAGGTCTCGCGGCGCGGAATCGCGATACCAGTCGAGGCCGGTCTCGCCGATCGCCGCCACCCGTCCGGAAACGACGAGCCGCGTGATGCGATCCCATTCGTCGGGCTCGATCCCGGCGACGTCGTTGGGATGAATGCCGGCGGCCGCCGCGAGGCCTGATTCCCGGGCCGCCAGTTCGGCGGCGGCCTCGCTATCGGAGGCCCGGGTGCCGATCAGCGTCATGCCCACCACGCCCGCCGCCCGCGCCCGGGCGATCACCTCTGGAAGATCGTCCCCGTACCGCATCGGGTCGAGATGGCAGTGGCTGTCAAAGTATTCCATGAAAAGGTGGCCCACAAAGCACAGGCCGCCCGATCGATGAGATCGATCAGGATGGCGACGTTGCCACCTGCTCCAGCACGTTGATGTGGCTCAGCGTTGTGGCCTTCGCCTCCCGGGCCAGTTCGGCCGCGACGCCATCGGTGGCTGTCGATGCGATGATCACGTCGATCGCGGCCGCCTGACCCCGGAGTCCGGCGACGACTCGTGGCAGCAGGGACCGCATGTCCACGTCGTGGCAGCCGGTGAAACTGATCGGATAGGCTGGCGACGGTACCGCGATACCGCGGTCCTCGGTCGCCACGGCGGCCCGCTCCACCAGACTCCGGTGGTCGCCGACCAGATCGGCCAGCGCGAGTTTGATCGATTCCTTGCCGGGATAGCTCCAGATACCGGAGTCGGCCAGATACATGGCAAGCGACGGCTGGAGCACATCGAGCAGGCGGCAGAGAGGATCTGAGGATGGCATGATGAGTGATTCCGGTCAGGATGCGAAGGCACCCGCCAGTTGAGCGCAGGCATAGAGGCCCGACCAGAACACGCCGAGCACCACGACCGGCACAGCGAGCGCGGTGACGACCGCTCCCGGCAGCGAGACCAGCGAAAACTCTCCCCCCGCGCGGTCGGCCGGTGGCGGGTCGAAGGTCATCACCTTGAGCACGCGCAGGTAATAAAAGAGGCTGATCACCGTGTTGAACCCTCCGACGACGAGCAGGACGAGCATCAGGGGCCGCTCGGCCCCGAGCGAAATCGCCTGCACGAGCGAGGCAAACACAAGGAACTTCGCCACGAATCCCGCCAGCGGCGGCAGGCCGATCAGGCTCACGAGCACGACGGCCATGGCGACGACGATCCCCGGACTGGAACGCACCAGACCGGCATACGACTCGATCTCCTCACTGCGCAGTTGATTGCGGAGGAACGCCACGATGGCGAAGGCGGCCAGGTTCATGAACACGTAGGTGCCGAGGTAGAAGGCGACCGCGCTGACCGCGTCGCGGGCTCCGGCCGGATCAACACCGATGAGTGCCACGGCCGCCGCCACCGCCATCATCAGGTAGCCGGCGTGGGCAATGGTCGAGTAGGCCAGCAGACGCTTCATGTTGGTCTGACCGTACGCCGCGAGATTGCCCAGCGTGCAGGTGATGGCGGCCATCAGGCCGACGACGCACACCATGAAGTGCCGCGTCGCTCCCAAGCCGGCAAGGCCCGGCTCCGCGAGGTTTGCCACCGCCGCAGCGTTGATCCCCGTCGGCGACACGCCCAGACCGAAGCAAACCCGCAGCAACAGAGCCACTGCCGCCGCCTTGCTCGCGACCGACAGGAAGCCGCCGATCTCGGCAGCAGCCCCCTCGAAGACGTCCGGGCACCAGAAGTGGAACGGCACCGCCGACAGCTTGAATGCCAGGCCGACCGCCATCATCAACCCGCCGAGGGCCAGCACCATCACGCTCCCGCTGGCCGATCCGGAATCGATGACCCGCGCAATTTCCGTCGCCATGCTCGGCAGGTGGCAGGTGCCCAGCAGGCCGCCCAGCAGGCTGATGCCGTAGAGCATGATGCCCGCCGCCCCCGCACCGTACACGGCGTATTTGAGCGCCGCCTCCGAACTCGCCTTCCGGCCCTTGAGCAGACCCGCCAAGGCGTAGGAGGGAACGCTCGCCATCTCCACCGCCATGAAGACCATCAGCAGGTGGTTGGCCGAGGCCATCAGACACATACCCAGCGTCGCCCCAAGCACGAGCGTGTAGAAGTCGGCGCCGTCCTCGTGATCGGGAATGCCCGATGCCTTCGTGAACGGAATGTAGAGGGCGAGGAATCCCATCAACAGGAACCGGATGTAGGCTGTCAGCGAGTCGAATACCAGCAGGCCTCCGAACAGCTCCTGGCGCACGACGCCGCCCCCGTTCGCACCGCCGTGCAACAGGCCTCCCACAGGGTTGCCCCGCAGATCGTTCCACGCATACCAGAGGGCGAAGCAGACGCCTCCCAGTGCCACGATTCCGGAATCGAGCCGACGCAGCACTGGCAGCATCCGGCAGAGCAGCACGAGCACGATCGTGGTGGCAAGGCAGAGCTCGGTGCGGAACAGGGGCAGCGACACGGCGAGCGTGTCGTTGAGCGAGCCTGTGATGAGCGAGCCGAGGTTCACGGTCTGGTTTCCTTCACTGCGGGGATGACTACTGAGATCTGGTTAACGGGCCGCCTGCGCCGCCGCGGGCTCCTGAATAGCGGCCACTGGCAGCCCTGCGGGGCCGTCGTGCACGCGACGGGTCCAGTCAGCCAGCGTCTCCACCTGACGGTTGACGGTCGGCGTGACGTAGTTGAAGAGCAACTGCGGAGCGACACCGAACAGAATCGCGAAAAACACCAGCGGGGTGGCGATCGCCAATTCACGTGGCGTGATCGGCGTCAGATGGTCGCCATGGGGACCCTTGTATTCGGCACCGAGATAGACCCGCTGGATCGCCCAGAGGAT
>JAPLNQ010000105.1 GCA_026401075.1 Planctomycetia bacterium | reverse complement strand
TCTGCGGCGTTGCCGCTAGGAAACCTGTAGGTCGCAATGCTCCGTGAAGACGGCCGGAGTTCATGCGCCGATCACTGGCCGGTTTTATGCGCCGACTGACACGAATCTGATGCCGTAATGGCGGCCGATCTCTCGCCCGATGAGTCGCAGATCGCGATCGGCGGCTCGAGCCGAATCGTGAAGATCTTTTCCACCGAAACTGGAAAACTCCTGCACACGCTCACAAAGCACACCGACTGGGTGACGGCGGTCGCCTTCAGCCCTGACGGCAAGCTCCTGGCCACTGGCGACCGGATCGGCAACATCCATCTCTGGGATGCAAAGAGTGGCGGCGTGGTGCTGCCTCTTTCAGAGCACAAGAAATCGGTGCGGGCGCTCTCCTGGCGGAGTGACAGCAGTGTCGTGGCCTCCTGCGGTGACGATGGCACGATCGTCTGGTGGGATGTGAAAGACGGCTGGCCGGTGATGAACAAGCCCAACGCCCATGGCGGCGGCGTGCTCGACGTGGTGTTTGGCCCATCGGGCGAATTGGCCAGCTGCGGCCGCGACGGCCAAGCGAAGCTCTGGGCGGCCGACGGCAACGAGCTGAAGAGCTTTCCGATTGCCGACGGCCAGGCGAAGGCCGCCCCCGGCGTGAAGCTCCTGCCCACGCGGGTCGCCCTCTCAGCCGACGGCTCCTTCCTGCTGGCCGGCGACTCGGCCGGCCAGCTCCACGCGTGGCCCACGAAGTAGCGCTCGCAGCATCCCCCGGCTTACGCCGGGGGCTTGTATGGGAACAATACAAGCCCTGGGCGTAAGCGACGGGATCGCAGAACAATCCTGGGACGGGAGCGTTTTTCACTTCACTTGGGACAGCCTTGACAGATAGGTATGCTTTTGTACACTCCCCCGAACTTGGCTTCTCGGACGGATTATGAAGCTTCCCAACGCTCACCGCGCGACAGTCTCGAGGGCGAAGATTCTTGGCTATCTGCTAAGCGATACACACCCCAGGGGAAAATCCAAGGCCGTCTTTTTTAAACGTCTGGGCTTCGACGCCACGAGAGCCGATTCGCTGGCGGATGAGCTATTCCGGCATGCAGAGGAAAACGAGGTGAAGCACCGCATGGAAACGGAATTTGGCGACAGATACGTCATCGACGGCTGGATCGTGGCCCCAGCGGGAACCAGGGCCTGGATTCGCACGGTGTGGTTCGTGGACGTGGGCGAAGAAACGCCACGATTCGTGACAGCGCACCCGTTGCGGCGGAGAAGGTAAGATGGCATGGTGGAATGAAAGTGCATCAGGCCCAGGAGACAACTCCGACGTGATCCGCGAACTCGACGAAATCGTGCTGACTTGCGACCTCCCCGACCAGAGACTCACGGCCGGTGATATCGGCACCGTCGTGCTCGTGCATGGTGAGGGCAAGGGCTACGAAGTGGAATTCATGACGCTCGACGGAGAAACGATTGCCGTTTCCACGTTGCGGGCCGATCAGGTGCGGCTGGTGCACCACGATGAAATCGCTCACGCGCGTTCGATCGCGTCGTAGCGCAGGCACTGGGAGCAGCGTCTGCGGCGAGCGGAACAGTCATGCATCCCGTGGGAAGACTCACGCAGGGGGATGTTCCTGCCCGGCATCCCCCGGGGGATGGCATGTGCCCATAAAAGCCCTGAGCGTAAGCGACGGGATCTGTCTTCGTGCCGGGCAGCATCCCCCGGCTTACGCCGGGGGCTTGTATTGGAACGTTCGGGACCGCAAGCACCTCTGCCGGAAAGCCGGACCTTTCGCGTAGACTCACCGGGCAGCCCGCTTGCTACGGCCGCTGACGCGAAGAGCCACCGGGACTTTTGAGGAGACCATCCTTCCCATGAACCTTTCCGAACTCACCTGGCCCGAGATCGCCGCGCTTGCCCCGCACACGCCCGTCGTCGTGCCGATCGCGGCCATGGAGCAGCACGGACGGCACCTGCCGCTGGCGACCGACAGCATGCTCTTGGGTGAGGTCGTCCGCCGCGTGGAGCCGCGGCTGCACAAGCAGGTGCTCTTCACGCCGCTCCAGTGGCTCGGCAACTCGCACCACCACCTCGAATACTCCGGCACACTCTCGGCCAGCCCGCGGGTCTACCTCGATCTCGTCAACGACCTAATCGAAAACCTGCTCACGCACGGCTTCCGTCGAATCCTGTTCTTGAACGGCCACGGCGGCAACATCACGCCGGGCAAGCAGGCGATCTTCGAGGCCCGCCAGCGTCACCGCTCCCGCAACGATCTGCTCCTGCTCTTCGCCAGCTACTGGGATTTCGCGAAGCCGGAGCAGGGCCGCGACGACCTCGTGCAGTCGGGCGTGGGCCATGCCTGCGAATGGGAGACGTCGATGATGCTCGCCATCCGGCCCGACCTCGTGAAGCCATTTCAGTCGCTCGAAAACCGTGACGTGGGCTACAGCTTCGAGCCCGCCTACCGCGGCTGGATCACGCAGGAACGCCGTCCACACGCTGCCGACGCCCCAGGCCATCTCGGCGACCCGCAGCACGCGTCCGCCGAAAAAGGCGAATACCTGTTCACGGAATACGCCGCCGGCGTGGAGGCCTTCCTCGGCAAGGTCATCGCCTGGGACGGCCACTCGTGGGAGTTTCCCGCCCGCTGATCGGACGAGAATCCTGCTACCGCGGCGGCTGCTGCAACTGCTGCACGAACGGCAGCCGCACGCCCTGCGCCCGATCGTAGCGGGCCTGCAGATCAGCGAACTGCGCCGGCGTGGGCGGCACGCCGTAGAGCTGGCGGAACACGTCGGTCACATAGAGATCACGATTGGAACGCTGCCGTTCGAAGTATTCCGAACTGCTGAGAATGCCCGCCTGGACATCGGCAAGCGACTTCCCCTGCTGGAGATCGGCCAGCCAGACTTCGGTCTCGTAGGGCCGCGGCGGACGGCCGAGATAGGTCTGGATCCACTGCTGGATCTGGGCACTGGGCACCACGGCCGTCGGTGCCGGAGCGGCCTGTCCAGCCAGCGTGAGATCGACCCGCTGCTCATGATCAAGCGAGGCCAGCGTCACAGGCGAAGTGGTCTGCAACAACACATGGCCCGCATCCTCCACCCGCGCATCGATGGCATAGCGGTGCTGCGGCGTGGCCCGAGCAGCCGCACCGTGATCACCGAGGTTGGCGGCACCTGCAGCCCCTGCGGCGCGTTGAGCACGCCGTTGATCACCCGCGATGCGGTGCCGAACTGCGCGGGAATGGCCACGAGGGCACCAGTTCTCCCGTTACGGACCAGCAGCGGAACCTGGCCGGCTGCATTCACGTGCTTGGCCACCTCGTCCCCTACGTCATAGACCCGGTCGCCAACCATCCCGACCTGATACCCCGCGACGTTGATGATCGTGTCGCCGGCCTGCAGGCCCGAGGCCTGGGCCACCGAGCCTGGGTTGACGCTGACGATCTCCACGCCTGTGGGCGTGTTTTTCGCCATGATGCCCAGCGGCAGCTGCGCGGGCCGCGGAGCAACGGGGGCAGCGGCGGCAATGGGGGCAGGAACGCCCCCCACAACGACACTGCCAGGATCCCGCGTGCGGACATCCTGCGCCAGCGATCGCTCTGCTCCGGCGCCACAGGCCAGGGCAAGGCAGGACAGCGAGACGATTGACCGGGCACCACAGAACCGCAACCGACGAACACTGATACAAGTCATGCGTGAACCATGAGCTCCTGTTGAGCGTTGAAGAGGTTTGTCATCCCGATCCCGTCGCTTACGCTCAGGGCTTCTAGCTTCACGCGAAACACGACATCGTGTCGTTTTCGCTTGGAAACCTCTGGTTTCTGGTGCTGAGAATGGCATCCTGCCATTCAATCGCCCCAAGACTTCGATCCCGTCGCTTACGCTCAGGGCTTTCATGCGTTCTCTGATACTACCTCGCCATGGACCAGCCGAGCAGATCCTTCTGGGCGTGGATTTCACCGCGAGTGAGCGGCAGCAGACCATCCTTGGCCACGTCGAGCTGCCCTGAATAGCTGAGCACATACTCCATCATTTCCCGCAACTGCGGCGACATGGAGCCATTCTTCGGCACGGCCACCGCCAGAAACAACGGCCGGCAATCGGGCGTGCGGTCCGACCCCACCACGGCGTCGACCAGCGGCGCCGCATTGGCCGGAATCACCAGTGGCAGCCGCTTCACTCCGGGCCAGTGTGCATGCTCGTCGCCGACCAGCCCAAGGCCTCCCTTGTCGGCAGCGACGGCCTCGGCCAGCTCGGCCTCCGTCTTATGTTCGGCAATCGCGAGCTGGCAGGAGGTCGCCCCGGTGAGCAGGCGGTCCATGTGCCAGCGTGTGCCCGAGCCCAAGGCACGGCCATGGACGCGAATGGGCACATCCTTCCAGTCGGCATTGCCGTTGAGGCGATCCCAGTGGGTCGCCGCCAGAGAGTCGGCGGTCACGGCACCGTCCTTTGTGGCCGGCCGCAGAATGCCCGTCTCGGGCGACCAGGGCAGTTCGGCGATCGGATTGCCGGGATGCACGATCCACACGAGACGGTCGAAGGCCGCGACCACGACAACCAGTCGCTTGTCGCTCTGCTTCTCCCACGCCGCTTTCTCGGCATCGGTCACCGGCCGGCTCATGAGCGCAACATCGGCCTTGCCTTCCAGAAGCGATTTCCAGCCGGCCTCGGAGCTTCCGCTTTCGATCGAGCACTCGACATCGGGATGGAGTCGATGAAAGCCATGAGCCCAGTGCGCCGCCGCCTGTTGCAGCGTTGATGACCCGGCGAGGCGGACCGCGCCCGCCGGAGTGTCCTTGGGCTGATAGGTCATCGTGAGCAGGTCGGCCAACGGATTCGCGTTGGCCACGGGCACCGCCGCGGGCGGGCCCACGGCCTGCACCTGTGCAAACCCAACACCACCGCCCACCACGAGCAGCCACGACACCGCCGCAAACAGCGGCCCAAAAACAATTTTCATACGCTTGGTCTCCCAGGAACCGAGAAGCTTAGGGAATCGCTCCAGTATCCGGGAAGCTCATTTTTATCGGGGAACGGCTAGACGGCCACTCCCGGTGGCGGCAAGTTTTCAACTTGGCCGTGTCCCCGACTCCCCGTGGCGGCAAGTTTTCAACTTGTCCGTGTCCCCGACATCGATTCCACAAGTTAAAAACTCGTGGCCACGGGTCGAACTCCTTCGGCCACGTCGTCTTTCCCGTCTTACTGCACGACCGACTTGCTGCCTTCGGTGGAGCCGCCGATCGGAGCGCCCTCGGGCATCGGCCGGCAGGCCGTGGGAATGCCCAGCCGATGCAACTCCTCCCGGATCGTGCGGTAGGCGTCGAAGCTGTCGGGATAGCACCAGAGCGTCACCGTGGCATCGGGCGTCACGGCGGAAAGCACCTGCCGAAACCGCGAATGGGGCGAGAGCGCGACGTCTGTCGTCTCGCCGTTGCCCGAGCCCACCGGCCGCACGACCCATTCCCGCGACCGGATCAACACCTGCCCGCGTGCCTGATCAACCTTGGCCTCGATGACGTAGTCGAGCGAAAAGCCCTGCACGGGTCCGACCGATTCGATTCGCGACGCCATCTCGGCGATGGAGCTTGAATGCCGCCGCGTCTGCGACTTCGCCAGTTCGAAGAGGTCTTCGATCGGGATGTACGCGATCCGACCCTCTCCCAGACGGAAATGAATCTCCTCGCCGTTGACGGTGCGACCGACCGGCGTCGGATAGGCCAGCACTTCCTTCGTCGTGGCCGGCAGGTGCGCCAGTCCCTCCGCCTCGAGCGTGCACCGTTCGATCTCCGTCTCCAGTTCCCTGCGCCGCGCCGCCGCCTCGGCAGCCTTCACCCTCCCGGCATCGGTCGCCTGTTTGAGGAGGTCGACCTCGACCTTGGCCGCCGACACGGCCGTGGCAAGGTGCAGCCTCGCCTCGCCGGCAAAGGCGGCGGCTGTCGCCATCGTGCGGCCCTGCGCCGCCAACTCCGCGACCTCGCTCTCCGCAAGGGCGACCGTCTGATCCAGCACCAGCACCTCATGCTCGAGCGAGGCCACGCGTTCGCCGCGGGCCGGCATCGCGTCCATGATCACCTTCTTCGCCCGCCCACCCACCAGCATCACGAGGATGATGAGGATGCCGACGATGTTCGTGACGACGTCGAGGAACGAATCCTGGCCAGCGGAGCTGATGTCTTCGGGTTTGGGACGCGGCATCGGACGGACTCCACTTCTCAGCGGCTGGGCACAAGTTTTTCAGCGGGCAGGCAGAGCCGCGGTGGTGCGGTTCACGGGGGGCAGGGGACGAATCACGTCGCGGACGTCGCTGGACCGGGTGTCGAGCCCGCTGTCGGCGAGCAGTCGCTCGAGATCCTCACGCCGCGACCGGCCGTCGGCGGTCTCCGAAAGCACCAGTTGCGGCTTCCAATACATTCGATCACCCGCGATGCCCCAGCGGTCGACCCGCGAATGAATGGCCGCGACAAGCGGATCGATCACCTCGGCCGTATCGCCGGGCACCGGGATGCGGGTTTCCACACGGCGACCGGAATCGTCAATGACGCGGAATTCATGGAGCGAGCATTCAAGGCGGATCGGCCGCGTGAGCGGAATCGGGCGATCCTGCGTGGCGAGGCTTGCCCAGTTCTTGCCACGCGACTGGGCCATCGAGGCGGATGCCGACGCTCCTGCGGCACCGCCAGCCTGCCCGCCGCCGGCGCCGCCAGACTGGACGAGCCCCGGCATCGCCGGTCCGCTGCCACCGCCCGCCGAGCCACCACCCTTGTTCGTGCCGCTGCCCGAGCCTCCGCCGCTTGCACCACCACCAGCCGCCGAACTGCCACCGGCGGTGCCACCAGCGCTTCCCGCGCCAGCGGCGGTGCCGCCTGCACTCGTTCCGCTGCCGCCTGCGGCACTCGTTCCCGCCGCGGCGAGGCTACCGGACGCAGCGCCGCCACCCGCCGCCGCTCCCCCACCCGCGCCGCTAAACTTCGATGTGCTGCTGTAACGACCGCCAACGGCGGACGCATCGCCACCGCCCGGGCCCTGGCCGCCGGCACCAAAACGGCCACTGGCGCTGCCGCCAGCTCCGCCGCCGAGAATGGCGTCGCCACCGGGACCATCGGCTCCACCTGCGCCCGCCGAACCCGGCAGGCCGCCTCCGCCGCGCCGGCCGACAACACCGCTGCCCGGACCGCCCGAACCGCCTGAGCCACCCTCGCCGCTGCCGTCGCCACCTTCGCCCAGGCCTCCGCCGCTGCCCTCCGGGCCGACTCCGCCACCAGCGGCAGCCCCGCCTGGCTG